>DATMPD010000014.1:0-10239 GCA_035567955.1 Edaphobacter sp. | reverse complement strand
AATAGAATCTCCGGAGACCCACATGTTCTGTACTCAGTGCGGCAAACCAGTCGACCCATCCTCCCGTTTCTGCCCCGCCTGCGGAGCCACCATCTCCGCCGTCCCGCCGCCTCCACCAGGGGTCTACCCCAATCCCAACCAACTCACGCGTCCACGCCACAACCGCATGATCGCGGGAGTCTGCGCCGGCTTCGCTCTCCACTACGGCTGGGACATCAATCTCGTCCGCATCATTACCGCGCTCGTAGCTCTGTTCACCGGCATCGGCGCCATTGCGTATCTCGTCCTCTGGGTCATCATCCCCGAAGCCCCTTACGCTCTTCCAGCAAAGGGCATCTAAAGTTTGCCAAAAAAGATCGCAATATCTCCGGCCAATCCCCGCCCCTTCGTCTATCGCAACCGCATCCTCCACTGCGATGGAGCCGACCTCACCACCCTCGCCGAAAAATACGGCACTCCCCTCTACGTCTACTCCGCCGAGCAGATCACCCGCCGCTTCCAACTCTTCCAACAAGCCTTCGCCGCCCGTCCCCACACCGTCTGCTACGCCGTCAAAGCCAACTCCTCCCTCGCCATCCTTCGCCTCTTAGCGAAGCAGGGAGCAGGCTTCGACATCGTCTCCGGCGGCGAACTCGAGCGTGTCCGAAAAGCCCACAAGCCCGCGCTCAAAAAAGTGGTCTTCTCCGGAGTAGGCAAACAGCAATGGGAGATCGACGCCGCCCTGGACGCTGACATCCTCCTCTTCAACGTCGAATCCGAAGCCGAACTCCACCTCCTCGCAGCCCGCGCCGAGGCCCGAAGTAAAGTCGCCCGTTTCGCTCTCCGGGTCAACCCTGACGTCTTCGCCGAAACCCACCCCTACATCTCCACCGGTCTCAGCGAACACAAGTTCGGCATCGACATCAAAGCCGCCCGAGCTATCTATCGCGCAGCAAAAAAATCAAAATGGCTCGATCCCGCCGGAGTCTCCGTCCACATCGGCTCGCAGATCCGCAAAGTCGATCCCTTCGCCGCCGCCCTCACCCGCGTCACCAGACTCATCGCCGACCTGCGCCGAGACGGCCACAACATCCGCTACGTCGACGCCGGCGGCGGCCTCGGCATCGACTACGGAGCCGGAACCTTCGACCCCGCAAAGCAGGTAGAAAAATACGCCGCAGCCCTGACCAAGGGTCTCGCCAACGAACCCGCCCACCTCCTCCTCGAGCCCGGCCGCTTCATCGTAGCCCAGGCGGGAACGCTCCTCACCCGCGTCCTCTACGTCAAGAAAAACGGCAGCAAAACATTCGTCATCACCGACGCCGCCATGAACGATCTCATCCGGCCCGCGCTCTACCACGCCCACCACGAGATCATCCCCGTCAAGCAACCGAAAAAATCTCCTGCACTCGAGCAGAAGGTCGACGTAGTAGGCCCTGTCTGCGAATCCGGAGACTTCTTCGCTCGTGACCGCCCTCTCTCCGCCGTCAAACCCAACGACCTCGTCGTCCTGCTTGACGCGGGAGCCTACGGCATGTCCCAGACCTCCAACTACAACACCCGCCCTCGCCCCGCCGAAGTCTTCGTCGACGGCGCCACCGCCCGTCTCATTCGCCGCCGCGAAACGATGCGCGACCTCCTCGCCCCCGAACTAAGTGGACTCAACAACTGAGGATCGCCTTCGAGCGTTGCCAAAATTTAAATCGAAGCCTCAAGATCGGGTGCCCCATGTCTCGATTTTGAGATGTGGGCATTCGCGCGACGCGCGAACCGTCTTCCTCCTCCTCGCCATACGCATCGCGAGGAGACACGGACGTTAACCAGACATCTTCGCACCAAGCGCCGCAAGCATTCGAGGGTCCGCACGCACCTTGTCGGAAGCAAGCCACTCCCCCCTCACCGCAGAACCCGCAGCAACCAGCAAAGCCGCCACCTCGTAATATCCATCACGCACGATCTCCGGTGAGGGATTCAGCCAGCCATGGAGAGCCCATCCCAGCGGAGTGCCATTCCACGTCTCATCTTCAACATCGACAGGCGCCTTTCGTTCCAGCAATAGTTTTACCGTCTCAGCATCAGCGCCAAGCGCCGCCCAATGCAGCCCCGTCGCTCCTCTGTGTCTTTCCCCCACATGGATGCCTCGCCGCAGCAGAAAATCAACGACCCTGGACCAGCCGTACTCGCAAGCCCAGTTGAAGCCTGACTTCATCTGTTCTTTCGTCGTCCCCGCTTTCAAGCTGCCGTCCTCGTCAAAGAAACTCTTCACCACCTCAACCTGTCCCACGCCGGCCGCACCCTCAAGGTCCAGCCGCGCGCCACGCCTGGCCAGATACGCGGCAGCTCCACCTCGCCCATTGGCCAGGCAGGCATTGACGATGCTTCCCACCGTGTAGTCCGGGGCCACCGCGCCATCGAAGCTCGCCCCATGTGCCAGCAGTGTATCGATCAGCGCCTCCTGGACACCGGTGCGCAACGGATGACCGCTCGTCGCCACTAATCCCAAAGTCGTCGACCCGCCATACATCTCCCCCACGGCGTTCACATCGGCGCCCGCCTTCAACAGCATCTCTGCAATCTCCACGGAGTTCTTTGGCGACCTCTGGCGATAATCCTCAACACCATTGGCCCCCACATAAAGCAACAGCGTAGCCCTATGTCTGCGTGTCGAGCGCGAGCGTACCAACTCCGGATTCTCGCGCAACAACCGCTCCAGAGTAGCCGTGTCGCCCGCGATAACAGCATCCACCGCCGACTCGAACTTTGAAGTAGAGGAGCTCCTCCGGCTCAACGCTTCGACATGTTTCGCAAACCTCGGCCAGCTCTCGAAGCCGTGCTCGCGTGCAACGACGAGTTGTGCATCGGCAAGGAGAAATTTGCCGCTTCGAAGCTCGGACTCCGTCAGCTTCGCGAGGCGAGGATGGTGTTGCCGCATACGCTCGAGCGCATCGGCATCGCCGTTCTTCTGATTTTTAAGGAGAGCCTTCGCCTGCTTCTTGTACTGCTCCAGGCTGGCACGAGACGGTAGTTCCTTGACATCCATACGAAGCTCCTTTCACTACGCCTGGAGTCCGCCCGAAGTCAGGCTGAAAGAAGGTTCGCAAACCTCTCACTACTGGGGGTGGGCATGGCCCTTTCCGCGGACTGGATGCGCCCCTTCGCGCTAACGCGACTTTAACGACGCTCCAGGATGAAAGTCAATGTTGAACAATCACAGAAGCGGGTGCCCCATTATCTCGATTCTGAGATGTGGGCATTCGCGCTACGCGCGAACCGCTTTCCTCCTCTCGCCCAACGTACCCAGAGGCACGGATGGATCGAGCGGCATACTTGACAAACGCCCCGCGCCGAGACCCCCGCCACGAAGAGGAACACCACTGCCAAGCACCCGGAAGTCCAAGCCTATCCGCCCTGTTTCTTAGACTTTGCACACTTTTGACGGGGAGGGGGGTGTGCATTCCCCACATGCGAACCATCGCTCAAACATGCTAAACTCTCAAGGTTGCGCATCCCTCGCGCACCACAAATCTGCACCGAGGTAGTTCATGTCCGGCCATTCAAAATGGGCAACAATCAAGCATAAAAAGGGCGCGCTTGACGCCAAACGCGGCAAAATCTTCACCCGCCTCATCAAGGAAATCACCATCGCCGCCAAGACCGGCGGCGGCGGCGATCCCGACGGCAACCCCCGCCTCCGCGGAGCCATCGCTGCCGCCAAAGCAGAGAACATGCCCGCCGACAACATCAAGCGCGCCATCCAGCGCGGCACCGGAGAACTCGAAGGCGTCTCCTACGAGGAGATCACCTACGAGGGCTACGGCCCCGGCGGCGTAGCCCTCATCGTCGAAGTCCTCACCGACAACAAAAATCGCGCTGTAAGCGAAATCCGCCACGCCTTCTCGAAGAACGGAGGCAACCTCGGAGCCGAGGGCGCAGTCGCCTGGATGTTCACCAAGAAGGGCGTCATCACCATTGCCAAGTCCGCCGCCAGCGAAGACAAGCTCACCGAAATTGTCCTCGACGCCGGAGCCGAAGACCTCTCCGACGAAGGTGAAAACTGGGAGGTTCTCACCGACCCCAAAGACTTCGAAGCCGTCACTGAAGCCCTCAAAGCCGCCAAGATCACCCCCGAGCACGCCCAGGTCACCAAGATCGCCTCCACCTACACCAAACTCGAAGGCTCCCAAGCCAACGCCATGATCCGCCTCCTCGAAACTCTCGAAGACCTCGACGACACGCAAAATGTCTACTCGAACTTCGACTTCGATGAAGCCGCGGTGGCCGCCCAGTAATCCAACCGGTAGCTGAACGTAAACGGCCGCCGTTCAACGGCGGCTTTCTTCTGTCACCGCAACCGGACCGTCGAAAAGCAACGGGAGACCTTAGATTGACCAAAAGCATGCAACGCATCGCAACCGCGACCCTCGGGATCGTCGCTCTCCTGTTCTCCGCCACACGGTTCGCCCCCGCGCAGGCCATCGCCAGCGGCGACGCCAATCCGTTCCATCAAGACCTCTCCAGCCACTTACCCTTCGAGATTGGCGCCATCGTTCAGGGCGGTACCGGCCTCACCCAAAACCGCGACGGCTTCAAGTTCCTCATGGCAGGCGTACACGCCGGCAAGGTCCTCACTCCCAACATGGGGCCCGGTTTTCTGCGTGGCAACTTCGAGTACGCCGTCGAGGCCTTCCCCTTTTGGCAGTCCTACACGCCCAAGTTCCAGCGTCCCTTCTGCACCAACCCGCCCGGCACTCCGCCAGTCTGCACTCCGTTCTACACCGTAGGCGGCACCTTCACCGGAGTCTCCATCACCCCCATCATCCTCCGCTGGAACTTCCGCGGCACCCGCCGTTTCTCCTTCTGGGGCCAGGCCGCTGGCGGAGTCCTCTGGACCAACCACAAGTATCCAGCCTTCGGCGGTCCGCCCTACAACTCGCAAAACGACGGCCCTAACGCCGACGCCAGCGTATGGAACTTCACCCCGCAGGGCGGCATCGGCGTCCACTACTTCCTCCGTCCCCGCCGCTCCATCGACTTCAGCGCCAACGGCGTCCACATCTCCAGCGCCTCACTCGGAGACCGCAACCCCGGCGTCAACGCCAGCCTGCAATTCTCCCTCGGCTACACCTGGTGGAAATAAAATCAGCGTATAGGGAATAGGGTGTAGGGAGTAGAAAACCGGAACAGGAACACCATGCTTCATCCGCACAACCCGCCGCTGCAGCCGCGTTCGACAATCCCACACACTATCTCTTGCGCTTACTCCTAATTCCCTGTGAATCTATGAATCCAGAAGCCATCATCGAATGCGTCCCTAACTTCTCCGAAGGAAACGACGCAGCCAAAGTCAGCCAGATCGTCGCCGCTATGCAGGTCGAAGGCGTTCGCTTGCTGGACTGGTCGCTCGACAAGGCCCACAACCGTTCTGTCGTCACCATCGCCGGCACGTCCACCGGTGTTGTAGAAGCTGCAGTCCGCGCCGCAGGCAAGGCCGCCGAGCTCATCGATCTCACCAAACAGAGCGGCGTCCATCCCCGCATCGGCGCTGCCGACGTCATACCCTTCATCCCCGTCAGCGGAGCCTCTCTAGCTGAGTGCGCCGTCCTCGCCCGCCAGGCCGGCCTCCTCATCTGGCGCCGCTACGGCGTCCCCGTCTATTTCTATGGAGCCGCCGCGGCCCGTCCCGATCGCGTTCAACTCGAAGACGTGCGCCGCGGCCAGTTCGAAGGCCTGCGCGACGCCTCCCGCCGCGACGCCTCTCGCCGTCCCGACATCGGCGGCCCCGAACTGCACGAGACCGCCGGGGCCAGCGCCGTCGGAGCCCGCAGCTTCCTCATCGCCTACAACATCCACCTCAAGGGAACGGACATCGCCGCCGCTCGCGCCATCGCCCGCGATATCCGGGCCGCAAACGGCGGTCTTCACGGAGTCAAAGCCATCGGCGTCGTCGCCAACGGCCGCGCACAGGTCAGCATGAATGTCACCGACTTCAATCTCACACCCATGCGCCACGTCCACTCCACCATCCAACATCTGGCCCAGCGTCACGGTGTCCTGATCGACGACGCCGAGCTCATCGGATTAATCCCTGAAGCCGCTTATGAGCCCGACTCCGAATGGATACGCCAGATCCCCGGCTTCGACCCCGACGGCAAGGTCCTTGAACGCAAGCTCAACGCCCCGATCGCGTGGCCATAATGGATTTCTGTCGTGATCGCACCATCAACCAATCAGCGCGGATAATGAATCGCGCGGAGCCCCAGCAAACCCACCTCCAAATCTCGCCACGTACCACGAAAGTAGCAAGCCTGCTAACCAAGCATGACCCCAACCAGTCTTGATACTTGGGCACATTCACGAAACAATAGCGACACTGACGCTACACTTTGTAGTAGCTCAAGGAGCAAAAGGAACTATGACATCGATCAAGCAGAACCTCTTCACCGCGGCCGTCGCCATCGCGACCATCGTGGCCCCCACATTCGCATCTGCAGCACAGCTCTCGAGCGATGCCAAATCGTCGATCCCCAAAGACATTCAGCAGCTCATCGTCGTCGACTACCATGCCATGCAGAACTCATCGGCAGCCATGGAGCTCAAGGACCGCGTCCTTCCTCCCGAACTCAAGCGTCTCGAGACCGCGCTCAAGAGCTCCGGCCTTAAGGTCGATCAGGACGCTGACGTCTTAGCCTTCGCCGCCTTCCGTGATACGACCGGGCAGGGAACTCGCATTGTCGGCATTGCGCAGGGTCAGTTCCACACCCGCGAGATCATGGCTAACTTCACCAAAAACAAAATTAAGCCTCACGTGCTCCGCAACAACAGCATCTACCCCATGGGCTCCAACGGCATGAGCGTCGTCTTCCTCAACCAGACCACCATGGTCTTTGGCGACATGGACTCGGTCAAAGAAGCGATGGACGCACGTGACGGCATGGTTCCTGACTTTCTCACCAACGGCGACATGGTCAGCGAAATGGGCGTCGTCGATTCGAAGGCCGTATGGAGCCTGCTTGACGCCAAGGGCACCCAGACCATGATGAAAGGTGTCCTCGGCGACGCCGCTCAACTGGCCGACTACGACACCGTAAAAAATCGCATGAAGAGCAGCCGCTACACCATGGACTTTCAGAATGGAGTTAAGTTCGACATGGCTGTAGTCATGTCCGACACCATGACCGCGGCCACCGCTGCGACGCTACTGAAAGGCGTATCGATCATGAGGAAGACCTCAGGCTCGCCCCTGGAGAAGTCGGCCCTCGAGCAGACCACGATCGACTCCAACTCCGGAACCCTTACCGTGTCCTACGCCTCCTCCGATAGCCAGTTCGCCAGCCTCCTCACCTCGCCGCTCTTTCAGTCCGTAGTCAAGTAAGGCCGCCGCCGGCTATACCTCAAACACCATGAAGCCCGATCCCCCGTACAGCACGGCGAAGATCGGGCTTTCTTGATTGCTGCGCTAATCGGCCAAGGGTCGGTTGAGTTCCGTACGCCAACCAGACGGATCGGTACCCGACTCGGGGCCGACAACGTAGCACTCCCACAGATCGGGCCGCGGCGTATACCCCTTAGCCGCAATCCATGCATCGAACTCACCCCACGCAGCGCCGAGCCCCTCGTAATTCCCATGAAAGATTGTCCGCGCCACCGTAGTCGCCGGCCATTGGCCTGCCTTCACACGGCCAACGGGATCGATCGGCGCTGCCACCGGCACGCAGATCTCAAAATCGAAGATGCCCGGTTCTATCCTGAGGTGATGTGTAAACCATGGACCCGTCGTAGCGATACCTTGTGCGGCAATAGCAGCTTTGACCTCATCCAATCCTGGCCCCATGACCTTCCGAATATCCTCGCGCGGTACAGTGAGGTGAACAAACGCGGTAAGCAATCCTGCGGTCTGTGTGATTTGAGGCGTGTCAATCATCAATGATCTCCTCGACTCTTCAGGGGTGTCTTCGAAAATATACACCAGGCCGGGAAAATCGTTGCCACAACAATTCGCGCATAAATGCACTTGGGCGAAGAATAAATCGCAGCACTCAAATCAGCGAAGGTTTGAGGAACTCCACTGCCGACGTTGCCGAAAATCGGACTTCGTGGGCACAAGGGGATAGTTCCCCGAAGCGGTCAATGAGTGCGTTGGAGATTTGGCACCAATTGACACGACGTACGGGCAGGAGAGTCGTCGCGGTCCCTTCGGGCTAGCAGCTTGCAGACGACGAGGCTGTTTGAGGGTGGCAGATCCGGAGTTCGCGAAATCGCCAGGTGCGCTGTTCAAAAGCGAAACGATGGATCGAGATTCGAGGTCAGTTCATCAGCACCGTCAGGGGAACGGCTCCGACAGATGGCATCGAGTTGATCAGGAAGCGGCTACCATCGGGGGAGACGGCATATTGGAACAGTACGAGACCCGGTCCGATGATTCGCGTCTGGAAGAGGACGCGGGGAACGCCTGCCACCGGCTCGTCATGCGAGGTGTCGATTGCTACCGCCATAAGCTTTTTGTCCATGGTGATATAGAAGAGTTCTTTTCCATCCGCACGCCAGCGCGCTTGTAGCCCGCCATGATTGGATATCTGGATTCGTCGACCGGGGCCGGGGAAACGACCTACATACACTGCAGGGTCTCCAGAGCCCGACGACCCAAATCCGGAGAAGGCGATCCATCTCCCATCAGGAGAAAATTGTGCTTCCGCACCTGTTGTGTAGGTTGTATGCGAATGGTTCCTGAGGTCAAGAACCTCCAGCTCCGGCACAACACTGTTCTGAAAATTCATGTAGACGAGAAAACGCCCGTCGGCCGACCAGTCGTTGAGAGCCAGACGATTGGACGCCACCAGTCGCTCCAATTTGCCGGAACCATCGGTAGCCGCAACGTCGATGTACTTAGAAGTTCTGTCATAATTTTCTAGATAAGCCACCCTTTTGCCGTCAGGGGAGAGAACCGGGAATACTTCTTTCCCTCCCTCTGAGACGCGGGTGCTTGTACCCCTGGCGAAATCGTAAATATGGATGTAGAGCTTCCCGTTGTGTTCCTCGTCGGAGGAGACTGCGAGCAGAGCGCCATCGCGCGATAGAGCAGGATCGCGATAGCCGGTTCTTGGTAGTTCTTCCAGTTCTTTACCGGAACGGTCAAACCATGCGAGCCGGGAGAGGCTTTCAGTTGCCGACTGGTAGACGACCACACCGTTGTCCGAAACCGAGAATCCGGTGCGGGCAAAGGCCGGGGCCTCTTCCAGTTCCTGTCGCGAGACAGCTTCCGGCCGACCCGTAAGCTGCAGCCGTTTGAGATCGAACGACTGCGCCATGAGGCTGCCATCGCGGACGTAGTAGAGGCGCGAGGACGCGAACTGAGTATTGCCGGCGATCTCGGAAGAGATCAATTTGCTTTTCTGCGTACTGAGAGACCCGACATAGATTCCCTGCTTCTGAGCGGGATTCGAGCTCCCGCGGAGGAAATATAGAAAGTGGTCTCCATCCGGAAGAGCGGACGGCCAAAGTATCGGGGCGTTCGGCGCGTTGCCCTTCGTGACGAGCTGCGGTTCACCACCCGAGGTTGATACCTTGAGTATCGAGTTGGAGCCGATGTCGCTGGGCCCATTAGTTAGTCCACCCAAAGCGAAGATGATGGTGCCTCGATCGTTCCATGCCCCGCCAAAGCCAATGGGTGCGTCGCACAGGACCTGGACGGCACCGCTGCTCAGATCAACGCTCTTCAGCTTGGCCGCCTGAAAGAAGCCCACCTGACGACTATCCGGTGACCAGAATGGCAACGTGGCGCCTTCGGTACCAGTCAATTGCTGCGCAGCTCCGGCGGCCAGGGACCGGATCCACAAGGCGGTGCCACCATCCTGTGCGACAGCCACGAAGGCGAGCCGCCGGCCGTCAGGCGAGATAGCGAAGCTGTAGGGGACGAATGATGTAGAGGGCGGCGGAAGTAAGGAAAGGCGAAGATGCCGGCTCTCCGTCTTCTGTATGCTGCGCCAATGGGCAACTCCGAGCCAGGTCAACAGGGCGATACACAGAGCCGCCACTCCCCACGCGAGTCTTTCCCTCGATTTTCCCCGATGACGCGGCGCCGGTTCAAACGCCTTTGTGAGGTCCACTCCTCCGGAGATCCATTTCAGCTCTCTCGACAAATCTCGCGGGCTTTGCACAGGTGTCTCGACAAAATCAGCCTCGCTCAGACCGATCGCCTTGTCGGTCGCTTGCAGATCTTCCGAGGCAATTTCAGAAACCTCAACCTTGCACACGAGCCGGTAT
>DATMPD010000013.1:0-3809 GCA_035567955.1 Edaphobacter sp. | reverse complement strand
ACAATCAGCCGCGCCCGTATCTCCTCCGCAAGCTGCGTCAGCTCGGGAATCGACAGCTTTTTCACATCTGCGGGGGAGTTTATCGTCTCAAGAATATTGCTCATCCAAACCTGTTCTGCAAGGCCCGTTCAAGAACCGTCGAGTCCTGCCCAAGACACACACCGCACATAACTCGGCAGAATGGCGGCAGCTTTTAAGTATATCAACCCCGGCGAAGCCTCCGTGTTGCTCTCGGGTGGTTGATTCTTAGACGCTTTCTCCCGGCTTTTTGACTGCCTCCCATCCAATTTTCTCTCCGGCCGCAATTGCCTCTAAGGTATGCTTCAGCCACATGATCCCTGCCGTCACCACCACGGGCCTCACCCGCCGTTTCGGCGACTTCACCGCCGTTCAGGACGTCAACCTCACCGTCGCGCCCGGCCAGTTCTTCGGCTTCCTCGGCCCCAACGGCGCCGGCAAATCCACCACCATCAAGATGCTCACCGGCCTCCTCGCCCCCACCTCCGGCAGCATCCAGATCCTCGGCCTCGACGCCCTCGCCAACCCCATCGAAGTCAAACGGCAAATCGGCGTAGTTCCCGAGGGCCTCGCCCTCTTCGGCCGCCTTACCGCAGCCGAGTATCTCCGCTTCGTCGGCCGCATGTACGGCCTCGACGCCGCCACCACCGCCGCCCGCACCACCGAGCTCCTCGAGTTCATGTCGCTCGCCAACGAAACAAAAAAACTCATCACCGACTTCTCCCACGGCATGCAGAAAAAACTCGCCCTCGCCGCCGCCGTCATCCACGGCCCCAAAGTTCTCTTCCTCGACGAGCCCTTCGAAGGCGTCGACGCCATCGCCTCCGGCACTCTCAAAGCCATGCTTCAGGGCATGATCGCCCGCGGCGCCACCATCTTCCTCACCTCGCACGTTCTCGAGATCGTCGAACGCCTCTGCACTCACATCGCCATCATCGACCGCGGCCAGCTCATCGCCGACGGCTCCCTCGACGAACTCCGCGCCGGCGTCCAGGCCCGCAGCACTGACAGCACCAGGAGCCAAACCCTCACACTCGAGCAGATCTTTCTCAGCATCGTCGGCAGCGAAGCCGGCGCCCAACAACCCGAACAGGAGCTCTCATGGCTCGGCTGACGCTACAAGAAGCCGTGCTCTTTTCTTTTTGTTGTCATTCCGCAGCGCAGCGGAGGAATCTGCTGTTGTTTTGCCTTTGCTTCCAGTCACCCCAGAACTTCAGCCTTGGGCCTCTCTCGAACAGCAGTAGAAAGGGGCTTTAGCCCCTGGGTTATGCACTCCTCATCAAGGTCAAGGACCACATGGACCCAATCGCATCCACGAATCACTCCTGGACCGCCGCCCAGAGCCGCGCCCAGTTCACCGCTCTCGCCCAACTCCGCTGGTGCATCTTCCGCAACGCCTTCCGCCGCAAAGGTGGCGGCGGTGAACTAGCCGCCCGCGTCATCCTCTTCCCCATCCTCGGCGTCGTCGCCTTAGCACCCATCATCGGCTCGGGCTTCGGCGCGTACTTCCTCGTCTCCTCCGGCCGCATCGCAATGCTTCCCATCCTCACCTGGGCCCTCTTCGCCGTTTGGATGCTCGTCGTCCTCAACATCTCCCCGCCCGGCCTTAGCTTCGACATCAACACCATCATCCGATTCCCGCTGAGCTTTCCGCGCTACCTCACCGCACGCGTCTTCTTTGGCCTGCTCAGTGCATCCACCGTCATCGGCACCCTCTGCATCGTCTCGGCCGACATCGGCATCGCCATCGCCAATCCATCGCTGGCCCCCTGGTCAACGCTTGTGCTCGCCATCTTCGCCCTCGCCAACATCTTCTTCACCCGCATGGTGCTTGTCTGGGTCGAGCGCTGGCTCTCCACCCGCCGCGCCCGCGAGATCTTCACCGCATTCTTTCTCTTCGCCTCCCTCGGCTTTCAATACATCAACCTCAACTTCAACCCCGGCCTGCAGGGTCGCCATCATCGCGCCTCCAGCCATCTTCCTCTGCTGCGAAAAATCTTCCACCACATCCAGCCCATCGCCGCATTTCTTCCACCAGGACTCACCGCCGCCTCCATCGCGCGCTACAGCCAGAGCCACTTCTTTGCCGCTACAGCTTTACTCTTCGGCCTGGTCCTCTTCGGTGCGCTCTTCTTCAGCGTCTACGCCTGGCGAATGCACCGCGAGTTCCGCGGTGAAAATTTGAGCGAACTCACCCAGCCGAATCAACCTGCCGCACGCCGAGCCAGTTCTGCTCCATCCGCCCACATCGCGCACCTCCCCGACACGGCTCTCCTCCCCACCGGCACCGGAACCTTCGGTCTCAACTCCACCATCATCGCCTGTCTGCAAAAGGAGTTCATCTACCTCCGCCGCAATATCAACCAGCTCTATGGCTTCGTCGCGCCTATCTTCATGGTCTTTCTCTTCGCCAACCGTCTCAGCGCCAGCGGCCGCTTCGGCGAATTCATCTTTCCCGTCGCCATCGCCTACTCCGTCCTCGGCGTCTCCATCCTCTCCTACAACGCCCTCGGCATGGATGGCAGCGGCGTACAGCTCTACTTCATGGCGCCCACTCGCATGCGCGATGTCTTCCTCGCAAAAAACCTCACCGGCTTCCTCCTCAACCTTGTCGAGCTCGTGATTGTCTTCGCCGTTATCGCCTTCGTCGCGCACCCGCCCTCTCTGGTCATCACAGTGGCTACGATCTGCTGGCTTCTCTTCGCGACCTTTATCAACGGCGCCGCCGGCAACCTCCGCTCGCTCGCCGCCCCCAAGAAGATCGATCTCACAAAAGCCAGCCGCAGGCAGGCCTCCCAGCTGAGCGTCCTCATCGCCCTGGGAATTCTCGTAGCCTGCGCAGGCACAGGCTTCGCCGCCCTGGCCCTGGCTAACTATTTCGATCGCCCCTGGCTGATGATCCCCGTGCTGCTTGCCCTTGCAATCGCCGCCTTCAGCTTCTACCTCATCGTTCTCAACCGCCTCGACACCATCGCCCTCACCCACCGCGAAGCCCTCGCCGAAGAACTCTGCAAAACCTAGAGCACGAAAACTATACAAAGCCCTAGTGTTCGGCACTACGGATCAAAACTAAAATTCGTGAGACAGTTCACCTGCCTGGGGACCGAGTGCACCGTCATGTGCGGATGTCTTTCATGCATATCCGGGGACTCTCAAAAACATTCCCTCAAGAGGAGTCGCCATGAACCTCCGTGCCGCAATCCTATGCTCTCATCTACTGCTCGCTCTTCCCTTGTTCGCGCGAGAAAGCACTGATGTGATTGTCATGAGAAATGGCGATCACCTGACAGGACAGATCAAGGCCCTGAATGGCGGCGTGCTCTACGTCGGCCTGCCTTACGTCATCCAGACTCTTTCCGTCGATTGGTCGAGGGTGGCTCACCTCGAAAGCAAGCAGTTGTTTATTGTCAAGACTGAGGACGGCTCGGTCTACAACGGGACCCTCAACAGCAGTGAAACTGCCGCCGGCCGCCCCATCGAGGTCCGGATCGAGGAAACTCCGGAGAAGGAAGTAAAACTCAACAGCGCGAAAATCGTTGACGTCTCCGAGACCTCCGACAAGTTCCTTCAGCGATTCACCGGCGGTCTGAGCTTTGGATCCATCTACTCAAAGGGAAACGAAAGCGTCCAATACAGCATCAGCGGATTGGTTGCGTATCCCCGGGAACGCTGGGCGGCCCAGGCCGGCCTGAGCTCGAACCTGTCCGCAGCCACCGGCACGACGACATCGACTCGCAATCAACTAACCTTCGGAGCGTTTCATCTCTTGCCCATGGAAAATTACTTCTACG
>DATMPD010000012.1:0-38151 GCA_035567955.1 Edaphobacter sp. | reverse complement strand
CCGTTGGCGATTACCTATGCCGGTTGCACTGCACCTGGTCAGGGCCAGTGCATGCCGGACGTGAATCCGAACTTCAGCGGTCCGGCTCGCATTAATAAAAATTGGGGCAAAGGGATGACGGCCGCGAAGCTGGGTGCGTCGCCAACCAAGGGAGGCATACAGTACATCGATATCAATGCTTTCTCGGTGCCGAACAATTTTGGAACGACGGCTCCAGGGCAAACAGCTATCACAAAAATTGGCGATGCACCGCGGACGGCGCCGTACCATCTTTGGAACCCGAGTACTTACCGGCTCGACGCAAGCCTTCGGCGAACCTTCAACATCACACAGGAGCGTGTAAAGTTTATCTTCGAGGTGGATTGCCTGAATGTGCCGAACAAAGTGACCTTCGGAAATATATCGACTGCCTGGGTTGATCCGAATGCCAGCCCGACAGCTGCAGCGGCTTCTAATTTTGGAACGGTTGGGTCCGCCAGCGGAAACCGCGATTTCCAGTTGGCGGGTCGTCTCAACTTCTAGAGTGATTTTCTGTTTCGTCATGGCGGACAGATCGAGGGTCTGTCCGCCGTTCTTCTTTCCAGGAGATTTGAAATTATGATGCTTTCGTCTGCTTTTAGATCCAGCGCAGTGTTCCTGGTTTTGGCTTCAAGCGTTGCCGTGAAGTGTCAGGCACAGCAGGTGTCGTATGAACGTGCTACTCCGCAGCAGTTAGCGGGGATTGCGAAGGACAACTCGCGGCACTTCGGGGACGATCCGGATGATGGGGGGCCGATTGCGACGGACTTGTCGGCGTCGCTTGATCCGGCTGCGGTGGGTACGGCGATGCGGAAGGTTGGGGATTGGCAGCTGGCGCGGTCGCAGGAGTACTTCGACCGGATTTGGACGTGGAGCGTGCTGTATAGCGGCTTTATGGCGGCTTCGGATTCGCTTGGGGATGCGAAGTATCGCGATGCCATGGAGGCGATGAGTAAGAAGTACGATTGGCAGCTGCGGTCTCATCTTCCGGATGCGGATGACCAGAGCGTAGGCCAGACGTATCTGGAGCTTTATCTGCTGAAGAAAGATCCGGCGATGATGAAGCCGACGCAGGCGGAGCTGGATGCTTTGCTGCCTGAGCCTCACGTTTCCAAGAAGCCGGGAAAGCCGGTGATCTGGTGGTGGTGCGATGCGTTATTCATGGCTCCGCCGGTGTGGTCGAGGATGTATGCGGCTACAGGGGATAGGAAATATATTGGCTATCTGGATGAGGAGTGGGCGAAGACCTCGGACCTGCTGTACGACAAACAGGAGCATCTGTATGCGCGGGATGCGGATTATTTGACTAAGACGGAAGCGAATGGCAAGAAGATGTTCTGGTCGCGGGGCAATGGGTGGGTGATGGGCGGCATTGCGAGGACGCTGGAGAATCTGCCGAAGGATGACCCGGCGCGGGTGAAGTACGTGACCCAGTTGCAGGAGATGGCGGCGCGTGTGGCGTCGCTGCAGGGCAAGGATGGGCTTTGGCGGGCTGGGATGCTGGATCCGGGAAACTACGCTGAGCCTGAGGTTTCGGGGTCCGCTTTGTTTACGTATGCGCTGGCGTGGGGGATCAATCAGGGCGTGCTGGATGGGAAGGTTTATCGGCCGGTGGTGGCCAAAGCCTGGGCGGGAATGCTGAAGCATGTGTATGCCGATGGGCGGCTGGGATGCATTCAGCAGACGGGAGCGGAGCCGGCGCCGTTCAAAGCTACGGCGAGCTATACGTATGGGGTTGGTGCGTTTTTGATGGCGGGAAGCGAGATTCGACGCATGAGCGTTTCGCCTGCTGCAACGAAGAAGGATCACAGGCCAAGTTAGGCGGGCGGCGGGGTTGTAGGATGAATTTGTCTTGCAATTCCAACGAAGCGGGTGCTGTGGATGAAGGTCGAGAAGGAACAGGCGTTGCGGGTGCATCGGCAGCGCTTTGGACAGGAGGGGCGGGGATTTGCTGCTCCGGCGCGAGTGAATCTGATTGGCGAGCATACCGACTATACGGGTGGGTTTGTGATGCCGATGGCGATCGATTTTCAGACGGTGGCTGTTGTGAGCGGGCGGGAAGATGGGCGCGCGGTCTTCTATTCGGCCAACTATGACGAAGAGGTTAGCTTTGAGGTCGCTTCTTTGGAGCGGGATCCGGGGACGAGGAAACCGGGTGGGGGATGGAGCGATTATCCTGCCGGTGTGTTGTGGAGTCTGCGTGAAGAGGGAGTGGCTGTTCGTGGCTTCAATATGAGTCTGGAGGGAGATGTTCCGCTTGGGGCGGGGCTGAGTTCGTCGGCGTCGGTTGAGGTTGCGACGGCGATGGCGTTGCTGGGTCATGCGGGTGTGGCGCTGCCGCTGGAGAAGGTTGCGACTCTTTGCCGGCGGGCTGAGAACGAGTATGTTGGCGCGAAGAGCGGGATTATGGATCAGTTTGTGGTTGCAGGTTCGGTGGCGAATCGGGTGATGTTGCTTGACTGTAGGTCGCTGGAGTATGAGCTGCTGCCTTTGCCGCATGAGGTTAGGGTGGTGATCTGCAATTCGATGGTGAAGCATGCGGTGGCGACGGGGGAGTATGGCGACCGAAGTGCCGAGGTGGAGGCGGGGCAGGCGGTGCTGCGGCGGGAGCGGCGTGGAGTGCAGCTGCTGCGGGATGCGACGCTCGACGACCTTGAAGCTTGCAGGGAGAGGATGTCTCCGGCGAGTTTCAAGCGGTGCCGGCATATCATCACGGAGAATGCACGGGTTCTGGAGGCCCGGGAGGCGCTTTTGCAGGGCGATATGAAGAGGCTTGGAGCACTGATGGTGGAGGCGCATATCAGCTTCCGCGACGATTTTGCGGCTAGTTGCGAGGAGATCGATATGCTGGTTGCGATCGCGACGCAGCAGGCGGAATGCTTTGGGGCGCGCATTACGGGGGGAGGGTTTGGCGGGTGCACGGTGAATGTGGTTCGTGCGGATGCGGTGGAACGGTTTGTCGCGACGCTGCGGCGGGAGTATGCGGCGAAGACGGGGATTGACGCGGACTGTTTTGTGTGCACGCCTTCGGATGGGGCGTTTGCGCTGGCGAACAAGGGTGGTCTCGCGTGAATCCTCTGGCTCAGCAGAATCCTCATCGGCGGTTCAATCCTTTGAAGCGGGAGTGGGTGCTGGTGTCGCCGCATCGCACGCAGCGGCCGTGGCAGGGCCAGACGGAGACGAAGGTTGCGCCGGTTGCGTTGCGCTATGATCCCGATTGCTATTTGTGTCCGGGGAATCTTCGGGCTGGTGGTGTGCGGACGGAGAAGTATACGAGTACGTATGTTTTTGAAAATGATTTTGCAGCGTTGAAGCTGGATACGCCGCGGTTTTCGAGCGATGAGGGCGGCAAGGGACTGCTGGTGGCCGAAGGGGAGAGCGGCGTGTGCCGGGTGATTTGTTTTTCGCCGCGGCATGACCTTACCTTGGCGAAGATGTCCGTCGCGAAGATTTGTGCGGTGGTTGACGTGTGGGCGGAGCAGATCGTGGAGCTGGGCTCGCGGGATGACATTGGTTATGTACAGATCTTCGAGAACCGCGGGGCGATGATGGGGGCGAGCAACCCGCATCCGCATGGACAGATATGGGCGAGCCGGTCGGTTCCCAACGAGGTGGTGACGGAGTTGGGCGGGCAGCGAGAGTATTTTCAGAAGAACGGCAAAGTGTTGTTGTGCGAGTACCGGGAGTTGGAAGAGTCTCTCGGGGAGCGTGTGGTGGCGGAGAATCCGAGCTTTCTTGCGGTGGTTCCTTTCTGGGCGGTGTGGCCGTTTGAGGTGATCGTCTTGCCGAGGCGGCATGTTGCAGAGCTTCAGGCGTTCACCGAGACGGAGCGGTCGGATTTCGCGGCTATCTTGCGTTCGATTACTGCGACGTACGATCAGGTTTTTGATGCGCCGTTTCCTTATTCGATGGGTTTGCATCCGGCTCCGTGCGATGGACAAGAGCATCCGGAGTGGCAGTTTCATGCTCACTTTTATCCTCCGCTGCTGCGATCGGCAAGTATTCGGAAGTTTATGGTGGGGTATGAGCTGCTGGGGTCTCCGCAGCGGGATATTACGCCGGAGTCGGCGGCAGAGACGCTGCGACTGGCGAGTACTCGGGTCTCTGACTGATTATGCGACAGTGGGATTTGTACACAGTAATAATCCGGGGATCGGAGTAACCTGTCTTCTTCAGGAGGAGAGGCATGCCGGTTGATTCACGCAGGGTAATCTCTGGTCTCGAAGAGCTTCGCGCCTTGACGGCCGATGCGAATGGCGCCCAACGCGTTGCATGGAGTCCGATGTGGCTGAAAGCGCGGGAGTGGTTTCAGAGCAAGCTGGAAGGGCTTCCTGTAGATCACCACTACGATGCAGCGGGAAACTCCTGGACCACGCTGCGAGGCGATTCAGAACAAGCGCTTGTTCTGGGAAGCCATCTCGATTCGGTACCGAACGGCGGTTGGTTGGATGGCTGCCTGGGCGTTCTTGCGGGGCTTGAGGTGATGCGCGGTCTCTCTGCGGATTTTCACGGCAGACCACCTATCACGATTCGGCTGGTCGATTGGGCTGATGAGGAGGGCGCGCGCTTCGGCCGGAGCCTCTTCGGATCTTCGGCGTTTGCCGGCACTCATACCATCGCCGCTGACCGCATTCGTGCAGACCGCGATGGAGTTCGTTTGGAGGATGCTCTTCGGAACTGCAGCGTCGATATCGATCGGATTGGTGATGCCGGCGCTGAACGCAGAAACGTAGCTGCTTATCTGGAACTGCATATCGAGCAGGGGCCGGTTCTGGAAAAAAGGCAGCTGCCGCTGGGCGTTGTGCTTGGCACCAAGGGGGTCGAGCGACATGCGATTACCTTTCATGGACAGGAGGCGCACTCGGGTTCGACTCCGATGGGCGTGCGCCGGGATGCTTTGGCCGCGGCTGCTAAGCTGGCGCTTGAGATTCGTCCAATCGCCCGAAGATACCCGGACGCCGTCGCGACAATGGGCAGTGTGAAGACCTTTCCTGGAATTGTGACGGCGGTGGTTGGGCGGTGCGAAACGACCCTGGATATGCGTGACCTCGATGCGACGGTTCTTGCCTCTATGTTGGTCGAGGCCCGTGCTGCCAGCGAACGTTTTGCTGCGGAGGAGGGTTGTACTGTGGAATGGTCGAAGATTTGGAGCATTGAGCCGATCTCATTCGATCCGCAGCTGATCGGATTTTGCGATGAGGCGGTTCGTGAGACGGCAGGCGTCTCCCATAGGCTGCCGTCGGGGCCTTTGCATGACGCGGCAGAGGTGGCGCGGACAGGAGTTCCAACGGTGATGATGTTTACTCAATCGCTCGCCGGGCTTAGCCATAACAAGGCCGAGGACACGAGGATCGACGATTTGAAGATGGCCGTGCAGGCCTTCGACCGGCTTACGAAGAAGACCGTGAACTGGCTGAGTGCGCAGAAAAGCAAGGGTTAGCTTCCGTGTTCAAAGAGGCATTTCTTTCGCTTGAAGTGCAGGTTTGCTGCGATAGTGCATAATAGTCACTCCTGAATGCCGAGTCAGGGTGGCACTCAAGGAGGATCATTGTTGTCTTCCATGATGCAACTGTTATTGGCTTGTATTTATCCTCGCGACTTATTTGGTCGTGGTGAGGCTATTGGATATTCATGAGCGAGAGAACTTCCTTTCGTGAACGGGTCACGACACATCCTGAGGTAGTGGAACGCTTCGGCGATCTGCATCCGCCCTTGGAGAGGCAAGCTGCGGTGACTGAGGCTAATCGCTGCCTCTACTGTTTTGACGCGCCCTGTACCGCAGCATGTCCTACTCATATCGATGTGCCGCGCTTCATCAAGAAGATCGCCAGCGGCAACCTCGCCGGTTCTGCGCGCACGATCCTCGATGCGAATATTCTGGGCGCGAGTTGCGCTCGGGCGTGTCCGGTGGAGGTGCTGTGCGAGGGAGCCTGCGTGATGCATCGTTATAACAAGCAGCCGATCGAGATTGCACTGCTCCAGCGGTTCGCGATGGACGCGCTGCATCAGAGTGGAGCTCCGCTGCCGTTTGAGCCTGGGGCTGAGACGGGGTTTTCGGTTGCGCTGATTGGCGCTGGTCCAGCGTCTCTGGCTTGCGCTGCGGAACTTCGACGCCGCGGCATTCGTGCTCACCTTTATGACGCTCGTCCGCTGCCTGGAGGTTTGAATACCTATGGGGTGGCCGAATATAAGCTGCCTCTGGTGGAGAGTCTGCGCGAGATCGAGATGCTGGCGCAACTGGGAGTGGATTTTCACTTTGAAACAATGATCGATGCCTCGGCGCTGGCTGAACTTGAGCGGTCGCACGATGCCGTATTTCTGGGAATTGGATTGGGGGCGATTTATCGGCTGGGCATCGCAGGGGAACAGCTTTCCGGAGTAACGAATGCTCTCGATCTTATTGCGGGCTATAAGTCGGGTGCGTTGACGAAGGTGCCGGATCGCGTAGTGGTTGTGGGGGCGGGGAACACCGCGATTGATGCGGCAATTGCATCGGTTCGGCTTGGCTCCGCCGACGTGCGCATTGTGTACCGTCGCGGTCCGGAGCAGATGTCGGCGTTCGCGTTCGAATATGAACATGCGCGTGAGGCGGGCGTGAAGTTCCTGTGGCATGTTCAACCTGTTCGTATTTTTGGTGACAGAGCCGTCGAGAGGATTGAACTAACGAAGATCATTGCGACGGAGGACGGGTCGCTCGCCCCGCAGCCTGATTCGGAGTTTTCGCTCGAAGCAGATCTGATTGTCTTATCGATCGGGCAGGGCACACACGCGGGTTTTCTCGCTGATTCAGGAAGCGAGAACGCGAAGGTTGAGCTTGAACGCGGACGCATCCTCATCGACCGCTCTACAGGTCAGACTTCCAACCCAAAGTTTTTTGCTGGCGGAGATTGCACGAATGGCGGCCGCGAGGTTGTCGACGCGGTTGCGGACGGAAAACGCGCGGGCATTGGCATTGCCGCGTGGCTGGAGGTGCAGCATGTCCAAGCCTAAGCCAATACTTGAAACTACCTTCTGTGGTATTCCATGCCTCAATCCGTTCTGGCTCGCGTCCGCTCCGCCGACGAACTGTGGCGAACAGGTTATGCGGGCGTTCGATGCAGGTTGGGGTGGGGCCGTCTGGAAGACGATTGGCGTGCCGATCACCAATGTCAGTTCGCGTTATTCGTCGATCGATTGGGAGGGGCGGCGGATGATGGGCTTCAATAATATTGAGCTCATTTCTGATCGCCCTACAGAGGTTAACCTGCAGGAGATCGCCGAGGTGAAACGGCGCTATCCGAAGCACGTTGTCATTGCTTCGCTGATGGTCGAGAGCAAACGCGAGACGTGGCACGACATGGTGCAGCGTGCGGAGGATGCGGGAGCCGACGGGCTTGAACTGAATTTTGGATGTCCTCATGGCATGAGCGAGCGCGGTATGGGGTCTGCTGTCGGACAGGTACCGGAATACTGCGAGCAGATTACTGCATGGGTAAAGGAGAAGGCGCGGACGCCGGTTATCGTGAAGATGACGCCGAACATCTCGGATATCCGATTGCCTGCCCGGGCCGCCAAACGTGGTGGCGCCGATGCGCTCTCCGCTATCAATACCATTAACTCCATTACGGGAATTGATCTCGACACGTTCCAGCCAAGCCCGAACGTTGATGGTAAGAGCTCGCATGGCGGGTACTGCGGGCCTGCAGTAAAGCCAATTGCGCTGAATATGGTTCAGCAAATACAGGCCGATCCTGCGAGTGCACTTCCGCTATCGGGTATTGGTGGTATCGGGAGTTGGCGCGATGCCGCGGAGTTTATCCTGCTCGGTTGCGGCAACGTACAGGTGTGTACAGCGGCGATGCACTATGGCTATCGAATTGTCGAGGATATGCAGGACGGTCTGCTTGGGTGGATGGCGGAGAAGGGATTCGCGACGATCGACGATTTTCGCGGGCTATCGCTACCGAATGTTCAGGAATGGAAGCAGCTTAATCTGAACTATCAGATTGTTGCGCGGATTCACGAAGATCTTTGTATTGGGTGCCAGCTTTGCTACACGGCGTGCTGGGATGGAGCGCATCAGTGCATTCATCTGGATCGGACGTCGCCTTCGCCGGACACGACAAAAACCCCGGCAATGGTTGAAGCGGAGGCGGCAACGCGAATTTCGATGACGCCTATTGCTAAGCTTGACGCGGGAGGAGTGGGCCGCAGTGGCGCGGTCACGCCGCTTGACCGCATCCCGCGTGTCGATGAAGAACATTGTGTCGGGTGCAATCTGTGTTCCCTGGTTTGTCCGGTGGA
The DNA here is from genome assembly GCA_035567955.1 of Edaphobacter sp. Classification (GTDB taxonomy): domain Bacteria; phylum Acidobacteriota; class Terriglobia; order Terriglobales; family Acidobacteriaceae; genus Edaphobacter. The sequence continues at coordinate 29,850 of DATMPD010000012.1, read as the reverse complement.
GAATTGCATCACGATGGAACGCGTCGACAATGGACTGCCGTTCGAAAGCTGGGAAGAGCGCACCGCTAAGGGATTAGTTCCACCCGGAGCCGAAGAGGTGATGAGTACAAATACCTAACGCAGCGTGTTTCTGTATGACGTTGCCCTTTTGGTGTCAATGAAACTCCAGCGTTGAACAGTTCGGAGCGAAGCATGGGAATCCTGATTCAGAATGGCACTGTTGTCACTGCAACTCGTGTTGAGAAGGCGGACGTGCTTATGGAAGGCAGCACGATCCGCGAGGTACGCGAACACATCGACCCTAAAGGGCACTTGCTTGTCGATGCTGCGGGGCTTTTCATTTTGCCTGGCGGCGTCGACGCGCACACCCATATGGATATGCCTTTTGGAGGGACGGTATCGGCGGACGATTTTCTTACGGGCACACGGGCTGCAGCGATCGGGGGCACGACGACCATCGTTGACTTCGCTATACAGGCAAAAGGGACACGCATGCGGGATGCGCTGGATATCTGGCGGGCGAAGGCGGAAGGCAAGGCCTGCGTCGACTATGGCCTGCACATGATCGTTACCGACCTTGGATCCGATAACGGCAAACAGGGGCTGCATGATATGGATGACATGGTTCGTGAGGGTGTCGCCAGCTTCAAGCTTTTTATGGCGTATCCGAATGTCCTGATGGTGGATGACGGTACGATCTTCAAGGCGCTGCGGCAGACCGCAAAGAATGGCGCGCTGGTCTGCATGCACGCTGAGAATGGAAGCGCTATCGACGTGATCGTTCAACAGGCGCTTGCCGAGGGAAAGACGGCTCCGATTTACCATGCTTTGACGCGGCCGACGAGAGCCGAGGCGGAGGCAGTGCACCGCTCGATCGCGCTGGCTGAGATGGCGGGAGTTCCGGTGTACATCGTTCATCTGTCGAGTGAAGATGCGCTGAATCAGGTGCGTGAGGCGCGTGATCGTGGTCTTCCGGCATTCGCTGAGACGTGTCCGCAGTACCTTCTCCTCTCGATTGAAGATCAGATGCCCGGCCAGAGTTTTGAAGAGGCGAAGTATGTTTTTACTCCGCCGTTGCGAGAGAAGAAAAACCAGCCGAAGCTTTGGGATGGGCTCGCCACAGATAACTTACAGGTGGTTTCGACCGACCATTGCCCATTCTGTTTTGCCGACCAGAAGCAGCTTGGCAAAGATGACTTCAGCAAAATCCCTAACGGGGGGCCTGGCGTTGAGAATCGAATGCAGTTGCTCTATCACTTTGGAGTGAATTCAGGAAAGATCACGATGCAGCGATTTGTCGAGATTACGGCCACGGCACCCGCGCGGATCTTTGGCATGTATCCGAAGAAGGGGACCATCGCCGTTGGCTCTGATGCGGATATTGTGCTGTGGGATCCTGAGGCCTCGCACCTGATCTCTGCAGCGACGCACAACATGCGCTGTGATTTTTCGATGTTCGAGGGGTGGACCGTGAAGGGCAATGCACGACAGGTGTACTCGCGCGGAGAACTCGTTGCGGATAGGGGGCGTTATGTCGCTGCGACGGGGCGAGGGGCGTATCTGCGGCGAGAGGCCAGGGGAGGAGCATGGCAGTGAGTTCCACGACCGCGGGCATCCTCGATCAGGATGTGGCAAGCCTGGCAACGCAGCACGATCCACGTCTCTACAATGCAGACCTTGCTCCCACCACAGTCGCACAGCGTACGTGGGGAACGTATAACTACGTCGCCCTCTGGTTCTCCATGTCGATGGAGGTGACGACGTACATGCTCGCCTCTTCGCTGATTGCGGGCGGCATGAACTGGAAGCAGGCGATCTTCACCATCCTGCTGGGAAATCTGATCGTGCTTGTTCCGATGCTTCTGAATGCGCACGCGGGGGCGAAGTACGGGATTCCGTTCCCGGTTTTCGTGCGCGCCAGCTTCGGAACGCGTGGAGCGAATCTTCCTGCGATGCTGCGGGCTTTGGTTGCGTGCGGATGGTTCGGGATTCAGTCGTGGCTTGGCGGGCAGGCGATTGCTGCGATGATTGCCGTCTTATGGCCTGCGACGGCCAACATGCCTGCAGTTCTGTGGGCCAGCTTTCTCGGGTTCTGGCTCCTGAATATGTATGTGGTGTGGCGCGGTGTGGAATCGATCCGGTTTCTGCAGAGCTATTCGGCGCCGTTCATGCTTGTCATGTCGTTCATCCTGCTGTTCTGGATGCTGCATAAGGCGGGTGGCTTTGGGCCGATGCTTTCGGCGCCGAGCCGCTTCCAAACGACGGGCAGCTTTCTTCGTTTCTTCTTTCCTTCACTGACAGCGATGGTGGGCTATTGGGCGACGTTGTCTCTGAATATTCCGGACTTTACGCGCTATGCGAAATCTCAGGATTCGCAGATCGCCGGTCAGGCGTTTGGGCTGCCAGTCGCGATGGTGTTGTACTCGTTTATCGGGATTGCGTGCACGTCCGCCTCGGTCACGATCTTTGGCGAGCCGGTGTGGTCGCCTATTACTCTGCTTGGGAAGTTTCATCAGCCGCTGGCGGCTCTGCTGGCGCTGGTTGCGCTGTTGATTGCTACGCTCAATGTGAACATCGGGGCAAATGTCGTCTCTCCGTCGAATGATTTTTCTAATCTTGCTCCGGGGTTGATCAGCTTCCGCACGGGTGGCTTGATTACAGGCTTGCTGGGACTTGCGATGATGCCGTGGAAGTTGATGAGCACCTTTGGAAGCTACATCTTTGGGTGGCTCATTGGTTATTCGGGACTGCTTGGTCCGGTTGCGGGCATTATGGTGGCGGATTATTTTCTGATTCGTGGGACTCGTCTGGATACGGTGTCCTTATATCGACGTGGAGGCCCTTACGAATACAGCCGCGGCATCAATCCTCGAGCGATCGTTGCCCTTGTTGCCGGAGTGGTTCTGGCGTTGATCGGACTCGCCGTCCCGCGTTTGCGATTTCTTTATGACTATGCCTGGTTCGTCGGATTTTTTTTGTCGGCGGCGACTTACTACATCCTGATGCTGAGATATCGGGTAGATGCTTCCGTGCCGCTCGGTTCCGTGACACACCCGGGTGCGAACGAATAGGATGGCGATTATGAACTCTACTGGCGTTGCTGAATCGCAGACCCTCACCAGCGAACAGGTTGTCGATCTTACCCGTCAATATAACTACGGCACATGGCGATTCCAGAAGAACTGGAACCCGATGCACGTCGTGGATGCCGAGGGTTGCTACATCATCGACGGAGCAGGGAAACGGTATCTGGACTTTTCTTCGCAGCTGATGTGTTCGAATCTTGGGCATAAGAACCAGGCCGTGATTGACGCGATTGCGCGGCAGGCTCAACAGTTGAGTTATGCCATGCCGGGGTACGCCACTACGGCGCGGGCTGAACTGTCGCAGCTTCTGGTGGACGTTCTTCCGAAGGGCCTGAACAAGTTTTTCTTTACGACGTCGGGCACGGAGGCTAATGAAGCTGCCTTCAAGATTGCGCGGATGTATACGGGGAGGTCGAAGATTATCGCGCGGTATCGCTCGTATCACGGGTCCACGAGTGGTTCCATTGCGGCGACTGGAGATCCTCGGCGATGGGCGATGGAGCCGGGGGGTAAAGGGCCGGGCGTGATCTTTGCGCCTGAAGTGCACTGCTACAAATGCCCGATCAGGCATACCTATCCGGGGTGCGGCATCGCTTGCGCGGATTACATTGAGCACATGATTCGTAATGAGTCCGATGTGGCGGCGGTTCTGGTTGAGCCGATCGTTGGGACGAATGGCGTTATTGTTCCTCCTGAGGAGTACATGCCGAAGCTTCGCAAAATATGCGATGAAAACGGTGTTCTGCTGATTGCCGATGAGGTGATGACGGGATGGGGGCGTACGGGGGAGTGGTTTGCGCTGAACCACTGGGGAGTTGTGCCGGATATTCTGGTTACGGCCAAGGGGATTACGTCGGCTTATGTTCCGCTGGGGCTCTGCGCTACGAGTGAGAAGATTGCGGAGTTTTTCCAGGATCACTATTTTGCTCATGGGCATACCTATGAGGCGCATCCGCTGACGCTTGCGCCTGCAGTTGCGACGATCCACGAGATGCAGCGGCTTGGGCTGGTGGAGCGGGCTCGCGAGTTGGAGCCTTATGTTGAAGGCAAGCTGCATGAACTGAAAATCAAGCACGCCAGTGTGGGGGATGTTCGGGGGAAGGGGCTTTTCTGGGCGGTCGATCTGGTTAAGAATCGGGAGACGAAAGAGCCCTTCAATACGTATGCGGATAAGGTTTCGGGTAAGGCGATGCTGGTGGATCAGATTGCCGCGAAGATACTTGGGGAGGGGGTTACGATTCAAGCCTGGGTTTCGCATTTTGTGATTGCGCCGCCGTTGATTGTTACAAGGGAGGAGATCGATCGGGGGATTGCGGCTTTGGATAAGCACCTTGGTTTGGCGGATGCGGCGGTGGAGGCTGCTTAGACCCCCCACCCCGTCAAAAGTGTGCAAAGTCTCGGAAATACAGACTTTAGGTCTGGACTTGTGGATATGGAAGCGTGGGCCAAAGTTGCTTGATGCTGTGGATATGTGTTTTTTTAGGGACGTAGTTTGTCAAGAGTGGGGCTCGCCTGAACACGTACCTCGGCGGCTAAGGGATGCTGAAAAATGACGGTTGTGCGCACCCAGAGAGAGCCCGGGGCTAAAGCCCCTTATATTTGCGGCGTTTTTTCGCAGGGCTAAAGCCCTGCGAAAATCCCAAAAGCACTCAGCCCAGGGTTGGCATGGAGGTGTCTACTCCGGTGCGGATGCCGGTAGGCCAGCGGGAGGTTACGGTTTTCAGGCGGGTGTAGAAGCGGACTCCTTCGGGGCCGTAGATGGAGTGGTCGCCGAAGAGGGAGCGCTTCCAGCCGCCGAAGCTGTGGAAGGCCATGGGGACGGGGATGGGTACATTGACGCCAACCATGCCGACCTGGACGCGGTGGACGAAGTCGCGGGCGGTGTCGCCGTCGCGGGTGAAGATGGAGGTTCCGTTGCCGTATTCGTGTTCGTTGATCATCTGCAGGGCGGTTTCGAAGTTGTTGACGCGCACGACTCCGAGGACTGGTCCGAAGATCTCCTCGCGGTAGATCTTCATCTCGGGTTTTACGTGGTCGAAGAGGCAGGCTCCGAGAAAGAATCCTTCGCCTTTGGGCAGCGTTTTCTCGCGGCCGTCGACGATCAGTTCGGCTCCCTCCTCTTTTCCGTGCTGGAGGTATCCGGTGACGCGCTCGAGGTGGGCTTTGGTGATGAGAGGGCCCAGCTCGGCTCCCTCCTTCATGCCGTCGTCCATCTGGAGGCTTCCGATGCGCTGCTCGAGTTTGTTCAGGAGGGCGTCGGCAGTCGCGTTTCCGACAGTGACGGCTACGGAGATGGCCATGCAGCGTTCGCCTGCAGAACCGTACGCAGCGCCGACGAGAGCGTCCGCGGCTTGATCGAGATCGGCATCCGGCATGACGATCATGTGGTTCTTCGCGCCGCCCAGCGCCTGCACGCGTTTGCCGTGTTTTGTTCCTTCGCGGTAGACGTATTCGGCGATGGGGGTGGAGCCGACGAAGCTTACGGCCTGGATGGCGGGGTGCGCGAGGATTGCGTCTACGGCGACTTTGTCTCCGTGGATTACGTTGAAGACGCCGTCGGGGAGGCCGGCTTCCTTGAGCATTTCTGCGAGGAGGAGCGAGGCGCTGGGGTCGCGTTCGCTGGGCTTGAGGACGAAGGTGTTGCCGCAGGCCAGGGCGATGGGGAACATCCACATGGGCACCATGGCGGGGAAGTTGAACGGTGTGATTCCGGCGACGACGCCTAGGGGTTGGCGGACGGACCAGCTGTCGATACCGGAGCCTACCTGCTCGGTGAACTCGCCTTTGAGGAGTTGGGGGATGCCGGTGGAGAATTCGATGTTTTCGAGACCGCGGGTGGCTTCGCCTCTCGCGTCGGAGAAGACTTTGCCGTGCTCGCTGGTTAGGAGCGCTGCTACTTCGTCGAGGCGGCGCTCGAAGATCTCGCGGAAGCGGAAGAGCACGCGGGCTCGGCGGAGAGGGGGTTGGAAGGACCAGTCGGGGAATGCGGCGGCGGCTGCGGCTACGGCGGTGTCGACTTCGGCGGGAGTGGCGAGGGCAACTTTGGCCTGCAACTCTCCACTGGCGGGGTTGTACACGTCGCCGAATCGGCCGGAGGTGCCGGTCGATGTCTGGCCGTTGATCCAATGGTGGACTTCGCGCAGCTTTCGGCTGGCGGGGAGCGTGGATGTGACGGGCGTCGAGGTAGCGGGCGTCGAGGTAGCAGACATGGGAGACCTCCTGTCGAGAGGACTATGCTACCAGCCGCCGGGGAGATTTTCGATTATTCGGCCTCCGCGGCTGCCCCTCCGTGCATTACCAGGTACATAACCGGGGTGACGACGAGAGAGAGCACCAGGGAGATCGCGAGGCCGCCGATGACGGCGACGGCGAGGGGCTGCAGCATCTGCGAGCCGGCACCCAGGGCGAAGGCCAGAGGCAACATGCCGGCTATGGCGGCGAGGGCGGTCATCAGGATGGGGCGGAGGCGGCGGCGGCCTGCGAGAATCATGGCCCGCCGCGGCTCCATGCCGATGTCGAGGAACTTCTGATAGGCGTCTAGCAGCAGGATTCCATTCTTTGCGACGATGCCGATGACCATGATGAGTCCCATGAAGGAGGCGACGTTGAAGGTGATTCCGGTCACTAAGAGAGCGAGAACTACACCCGACATGGAGAGGATCGAAGAAGTGAGGATGGCGACGGGGGCGGACAGATTGCGGAACTCGGTGAGGAGAACCCCGAAGACGAGGGCGAGTGCGAGGAGAAGCACGCGTTCCAGTTCGGCGAAGGACTTCTGCTGTTCTTCGTAGGTGCCGCCGTATTGAATGCGCACGCTGCCCGGCAGGTGCAGGGCGGCGACTGCGGCCTGGACGCGCTGGATGCCGGAGCCGAGGTCGACGCCTTCGAGACGGCCGGTGACGGAGATGTTGCGCTGCAGGTTTTCGCGTCGAATCTCTTGTTCGCCGGCGGTGTGCTCGATGGCGGCGAGAGAGCCGAGAGTGGCGGACTTGCCGGTTGCACTGTTCAGTACGGTGTTCTGGATGGCGTCGAATGAGGCGCGATGCTGGTCGTCGAAGCGGACGCGAATGGTGTATGGGCGTCCGTTCTGGATGATGGGGTTGGGAACAGGCTCGCCCTCGATGACGGCGGTGGCGTCGGTGGTAACCTCCTGCGCGGTGAAGCCGAGGCGCGCGGCGACGGATGGATCGACGCGAAACGTGGTGGAGGGACCGCTGATGGTGTTCTCGATGCCGTTGAGGACATCGACGACTCCGGGTTGTTTTTTGATGGCGGTTGCGACCTCGTCCCCGACCTGGGCCAGCAGGGCAGGATTGTCGTTGAAGAGTTTGATCTGAATCGGCTCCGGCGAGTTGGAGAGGTCGTTGATCATGTCTTCGAGGACCTGGACGAACTCCACGTCGAGCTCGGGTTCCTTGGATTTAATCTCATTGCGCACATCGGACATGATGTCGTCGATGTCCTGACTGCGCTTTGCCTTCAGCTTTACCGTGATGTCGCCGGTGTTTGCTTCAGTCACGGCGGCGAGACCCATTTGGAGGCCGGTGCGGCGGGAGGTGGTTTCGACATTGGGATTATCTTTGAGGATTGCTTCGACGTGCTGGAGGACACGATCTGTTTCGGCAAGCGAACTTCCGGCGGGCATAATGTAGTCGATGATGAAGCCGCCCTCGTCCATTCCGGGAAGCAGGTCGGAGCCCAGCGATTTATAGGCGATGACTGTGCCTACGACGAGGAGGAGGCAGGCAACAAGCAGGTAAAGCCGGCGATCGAGGGCGCGGGTGAACCATCGCTCGTAGAAGTTGAGGACCTTGCGCATGAAGCCGGAGAGTTCCGCCTCCTCGTGGTGCATCAGGCGCAGCATCTCGGGCTCCTCTGCGGCGTCTGGAGGCGGGGCCGTGGTGTCGGTCTCGTGGTTCTTGCCACGCAGAATCAGCAGGCTGAGCGCAGGCGTCCAGGTGAGCGCCAATGCCAACGAGGTGAGCAACGAGACGGTCATGGTGATGGCGAGTGCGCGAAAGAAGGTGCCGGTAACGCCGGTGACAGAGACGAGGGGGAGAAAGACGACGATCGGAGTGATGGTAGAAAACACCAGCGGCGTGGTGATCTCGTGCAGGGCCTTGCGCACGGCCTCGATACGGCCTTCGCCGGAGTCGCGGTGCAGGACGATGTTTTCGACGACCACGATGGCGTCGTCGATGACGAGACCGACAGCGGCTGCAAGACCACCGAGGGTCATCAGGTTGAAGCTCTGGTTGGTGAGTTTGAGGAAGACGAAGGTGACCAGTACGGTGATGGGGATGACGAGGCCGGCCACTAGGGACGAACGCCAGTCGCGCAGAAAGACGACGATGATGACAGAGGCGAGGATGATGCCGATGAGGATGGCATCGCGCACGCTGGTGATGCTGTCGCGGACCAGCTGCGACTGATCGTAGAAAGGCTCGAACTTAACGCCCGGAGGGAGGTTGGCCTTGAGGCGCTCGACCTCGACGGCGACCTCATCGGCAACCTGGACGGTGTTGCTCGAGGGTTGCCGGGCGATGTTCAGCAGGACGGCGGGTTGGCCGTTGGCGCGAACCATGGTGTAGACGGGCTGGACACCGTGCTGGACGTCGGCAATATCGGCGATCTTGACGGGAACGCCGGCGGCGCTGTTCTTGACGACGACCTGTCCAAGCTCTTCGACGCTGTGGACCTGGGCGCCGACGAGGCCGAGGACGAGCTGATGGTCTGCTTCGTAGAGGCCGGGGGAGTCGAGCAGGTTCGTGGCGTCGATGGAGTTGACGAGATCGGAGATGGTGACGCCGGCGAGCAGCAGTTTTGCGGTGTTGGGAGTGACGGTGTACTCGGGCACTTTGCCGCCCTGCACTATGACGGTGCTGACGCCGGGGAGCCGGTTGAGCGGAGGCTTCAGCTCGTATGTCGCGATCTCCCAAAGGCGGTCCTGCGGGACGGTGTCTGAGGTGAGGCTGTAGCCGAGGATGGGAAAGGTGGCGAAGGTGAGGCGATGGGTACTGATCACGGCGGTGGAGGGAAGGGACTTTTCGACTTTGGATAATGCGGCGTCGACCAGCTGAAGCGTGGTGACCATGTCCTCGTTCCAGTCGAAGAAGAGGCTGACCTCGGCGCTGCCTCGGCTGGTGGTGGAGCGGACGGTCAGGAGTCCGGGGACGGAGTTGACGGCGTCTTCGATGGGTTTGGTGATGAGGACCTGCATCTGTTCGACGGGCATGACGCCGTTGTCGATACCGATGACGACGCGGGGGAAGTCGGTTTCGGGAAAGACGGAGATGGGCACGCCCAGGGCGAGGTAGATGCCGGCGATTCCGAGGACGATGGTGAAGAAGAAGACGGTCTTGGTATGGCGCGCGAGCCAGAAGGAGGGGCGTTCACCGCGGTTTTCCACTGTGCTGGCAGGAGCGGGGTGGAGGGCTTTGGTGGACATCAGTCCTTTCCTCCGTCTTTGGCTGCAGAAGGCTTGGCGTCGCCAGCGTCTTTGTCGTCGGCGGCTCCGATCTTCACTTTGGTGCCGTCCTCCAAGGCGTAGGCGCCGGAGGAGATGACTTTTTCGCCGACCTGCAGGCCCTTGGCGATCTGGGTCTTGTCATCCTGCGAGATGCCCAGCTCAACCTCACGATGGTGCGCTGTGCTGTCCGGGGCGATGATCATGACCTGCTTCTTGCCGGCGGAGTCGGTCACGATGGCAGCCGTGGGTACCACGAGAGCGTCCTGAACGGTCTTGAGGGCGACGGTGACCTTGACCGGGGTTCCGGCCTTTAGCACTCCATCGCGGTTGAGTACTTTTATCCAGACCTCGACCGTGGTTGAGCCGGGATCCAGAGCCGGGCTGATGAGGGTCACCTTGCCTTTGAAGGGTTCGTCGACTCCGGGTACCGCTACCTCGGTTTCGTCGCCAATGTGCATCTGTTGCGCCTGCCCTTGCGAGAGGTGGGTCTTCGCGAGCAGAGAGGAGACATCCATTACGGTGATGAGTGGTTGCCCGGCGGCGGCAATCTCGCCGGCGAAGAGCGGCCTGTCGGTGACGACGCCGTCGATCGGGGAGTGGATCTCGGAGTAGCTGACGCCTGCCTGCGCCCCTTGATATTTGCCTTGTGCGGAGAGCAGCTGGCCCTCTGCGCTTTTGATTGCGGATTCGCGCGTGACTGCTTTTTGCGATGCCAGGTGCCGGGAGGCGATATCGTAGGCTGCCTGGGCCTGAACGAGCGATGCAGAGGCGGTGTCGAGATCGCGTCCCGGGATGGCGCCTTGTGCGAAGAGGATTTTGCGGGCGTTGTAGATGCTTTGCTGCAGATCGAGAGTGGCTTTGGTCTGGGCGACGTCCTGCTCGGCCTTCTGATAATCCTCGGGCACGGATGCCCTGGTTGCGGTTTGAAAAGCGGCTTGCGCCTGTTCGTAGGCGCCCTTGTTGTCGAGTTCCGCTGCCGTCAGATCGCGATTCTCGAGCACCGCGAGAAGCTGCCCGGCTTTCACCTTCGCGCCTCGTTGCACGTAAAACTGATGGACTGGTGCGGTGATTTTAGGCGTGATGGCAGCCTGTGCGAGCGGCCACAGGACAGCGTCCGCGGTGACTTCCTGGGTCAAGGGCTGTTTGGCGACGGCGACGGCCTCGACGCTGACCTCGACGTTGGGCGTTTCTTCCTTCGCCTTGCAGCCGGTGAGCAGGGTGCTTGCGAGAAGCAGGGCAGTTGCGATACTCGCGGTAGTGTTTCGGATAGTTCGCATAAGGTCTTATGATTCCTTCCGGCGGATCACAGGAGGTCTCTACTGGAGCTTTCCTGTCAAGGTCTGCAATTGTCCAAAGGCAACGTGATAGCGGACCGCGGCGTCAACGTCGGCGGCTTGTGCGAGGCTATAGGAGTTCTGTGCATCCACTACCTCGAGTACGGTGGCCTCGCCAGCCGAGTAGCGCATGTTGGTGAGGCGCAGGCTATCTGCGGCGGTGCGAACGCTTTCATCGAACGAGGCGAGCTGCTGGACGGCGACGGCGGCCTCGTTGTAGAGCACCTCGATGGAGGCAATCAGCTGCCGCTGTGTTGCGGTGAGCTCGACGTTGGCGAGATCGCGCCGGGCGGCACTCTGCTTGACGCGCGAGTGGGTGGCGAACCAGTCCCAGACGGGAAGGTCGATGGTCACGACGGTTGAGTAACCCAGGTTGTTCGTGCCATCCTTCCCCTTGGTTGCGAACTCCGGCGCGTCGATTCCATAGAAGTATTGCAGCGAGAGATCGGGAAGGTAGGCAAACTTAGCGGCATTGAGGTCGTACTTTGCGGCGCGAGCGGCCTCGAAGGCGGCACGGAGGTCTGGGTTGTTCCTCTCCCCGTCGGCCTGCACCTCGGTTTTGGGGGGCAGAACGGAGTGCTGGTCGAGATCGTTCGTCAAGGTGTAGGGCGTAAGAGGGTTGGGAAAGAGCAGAACGGCAAGATCGAGCCGGGCTCTTTCGGCGGCGAGGCCGGCGTCGGCGAGATCGCGCTGCCGCTGCTGAAGCTGCAGATTCGCCTTGACGACATCGGCGTGGGCTACCTCGCGGCCCGCCTCAAGCTTCAGGGTGAGCTGGCTGAAGCGCTGGGCCTCGTCGGCGGCGTGCTGGGCAACGACAAGCTTTCTTTCGGCGGCTTGCACGTTGAAGTAGTTGCCGATGACGGTGGCGACCAGCCCTCGGCGGGCGACCTCCTGGCGGGCGGCGCTGGCTGCGGCCTCGGCCGATAGACGTTTATAGTTGGCGATTCCGGCGAGGCTGACTGTCTCGCTGACGGCAGCCTGGCTGATGTACTCGTGGATGCTGTTGTTGGCGATAAAGATTGGCGTGCCGGTCGAGGAGGCGGTGCCGCCGGCTGTCGGTGACAGAGGTAGCTGGCCCGGCTTGGTATAGATGTATTGGTTGTGATAGACCACGCCGGGTAACAGGGCCGATCGGGCGATGGATCTGTCCAGGCCGGCGATAGATTTGGTCGCGGCGGCCGTCCTGTAGTTCACGTCGCTGACCTGAGCCCGCTGGATGGCTTCGTCGAGCGTGATGGGCGTGCCGGTTGCGGGAGCTGGAGGTGCGGGGGCAGGGGCGGAGACAGGAGTTGCCGTCACCGCGGCGGGGGTCTGGCCATGCGAGATGTCGGGGTAGAGCGCCATCGCCAAAATCCCAACCAGCAATGAAAGCTCAGGAGCGCACCGGCGAAAGCGCTTTTTGCGCCAGTGCGCTGAGTGAGGTGAATCGGTCATCATCTTTTCCTGGAGTTTACCCTCTTGATCTACTTGCGTTCCACCACCAGAATTTGAAAGCTTCCCGGCAACACTGGAGGACGTGGATGTGGAACTGCCTCAGTCGCCGCAGGCCGCGGTCCCATCTCCGCGGTTACAAGATATACGCGGCCATTGCCGGAATCGAAGGCCATCGTCCGTGCACCCTTTTGCGTGGCCACAGTCTGGACTGCCTTGTAGCCGGGGTCTTTGGTGTTGATCACGGTAAGGGTTCCGTCGCCGTTCGAGCTGAACACCAGCCCATTCTTTGGGTCAAAGCCCGCTGCATCGGGCGAATCTCCTATCGCGGGAGTTGCGAGCACTTTGCCGGAGGTATAGTCGGTCACCGCCATCTTCTTTCCGTCGCATACCGAGAAGAGACGATGTCCCGTGGTGTCGATCGCCATTCCCGACGGGGACTCGCAGCCGGCGAGCGGCCATTCGGCAACGACACTTTTTGTCTTTGCATCGAGCTTCACGATCGAGTTTTTGTTCTCGATATTTACATACAGATTGCCCTTGCCATCCACGGTTGGGAACTCAGGCCTGCCGGAGAGCTTGATTGTCGCGACAACCTTCTGCGAGTCTGCGTCGATCACGGTGGCGTCGTTGCTGCGCCCGTTGAACGCCCAAACCGTCTTGCTCGTGGGTTCAAAGACGATGCCATCCGGATTGGTCCCGGAGGGGATCGAGGCGCCCATCTGGTAGGTGTGCCTGTCGAATACCCACACCGCATTGCCTGCGCCGTCGCTGACGTAGCCAAATTTTCCGGCCTGGTCGAGGGCGACGCCATGGGTGCTCTTGAAACCCGTCAAAGCGCCTACGCTCTTGCCCGTCTTCGTGTCGATAATCTCTACGCGCGGCCCGTGCGTAACGTACACAACGTGCGCTGTGGAATCGGCCAGCAGGTAATCCCATCCTCCATCGCCGCCGATCTTCCAGTGATCCACCACTTCAAATTTTCCGGCGGGGGGTTCGGCAGCCACCGCTTTCATAGTCAATATTGCCAGGCACATCGCAGCCGCCAGCACAGAAAAAGAGTTCTTCAGGTTCATCGCAACATCCTCCAGGATTTCCACCCCAAGTCTCCACCATCCATCCTGAAGACAACATGAAGGGAAGATGTACTATCCTACACATTCCGGCAAGTCCACCTGTACCTCCACGCCCGCCCCGTGGCGCACGGAGATCCGGCCCCCTGCCTGTTCCACCACCGCTTTGCAGATGGCCAGGCCCAGTCCTGTCCCGCCCGTACTGCGCGCCCGGGAGGGATCTCCGCGATAAAACCGGTCAAAGAGATGCGGCAACATCTCCACTGCGATGGGTTCGCCGGCATTCCGTACGACAACGCTTACCCTATCGCCCTCCAGCGCCGTCTCGACCGAAACCACCTCGCCATGCGGACTATGCTGGATCGCATTTTGCAGGAGCTCCGTGCACACCGTCTTCCATCGGTCCCTGGTGATCGCCGCGCGAACAGCGTCGCCGCCGGAACACTCCAGCCTCACCCCGCGCAACTGCGCGGTTGTGGCCAGTTCGTCCATCACCTCGCGCACCACGCTCATCACTGCGACATCCTCCACGGCTCGCTGCTTCAGATCCCCTTCTTCGACCATCGCCAGGGTCAGCATTCGTTGGACGAGTTCTTCCATTCGCATGCAGTCCATCTGGCAACGCTCAAGCCCAGCCTGATACTCGGCACTGGTCCGTTCTTTCATGCTCAGCAGCTGGATGGAGGACTTGACGACGGCGACGGAGGTCTTCAGCTCGTGCGCAGCATCGCTTACAAAAATCCTCTGCTGCCCGAATGACCGCTCCAGCCGCAGGATGACGCCCTCAAGCGCTGTCACCAGCGGCTCCAGCTCTTCGACCGATCGAGCTTCATCCGATGGGGTAAATTGCCAGGAGTTTGCCGCGATTGTCGAGGCCTCCGCCGCCAGCTGGTACAGCGGCGTGATACTTCTTCGCACAAAGACGAAGACCAGCAACCCCGTCAGCAGAAGAAGGACCGCATTGGCGATGGCAAAAAAACGGGCGGCGCGTCCTACCGCTCTCCACACCCCAGCCGTCGGCGCCGCGTATAAGACCACGAGATTATGCCGCACCTTCAACGTTGCCGGGTCGATCACTCTCATGCCATGCATCCGGATAGCGCGATATCTTTTATCGCCCACACTCAATTTGAGAAACGCGTCTCCGCCCTGTCGAAGCGCGGGGTTTCCGCTACTCAAATCTCCCCTTCTCCCCAGCAGCGTATCCTTCTCCCACACCTCGTAGAGATGATCCTTCGGCGTTTGCAGTCCGGCGACATCGAGCAGCACGCTGTCGGAATCGTCGGCCGCCTCGACTACGGCCCCCATCAACGAGTCGGCGTGGCCTCGCAGAGCAATCTCGAGCGCCTCAAAATACTCATGACGCTCGTAGAAAAACGCGAGCGTTGTCGTGGACACCGCGAACAAGAGCTCGATCAAAAGCACGAGCGAGACTACCCGCCGCGTCATGGAATGCCGTCTCACGAGTCGCTCCCTAGACCTTCCGGCAGCAGGCGGTAACCTCGCCCCCGCAGCGTCTCGATTGAGGCCATGCCCACGCCGGCGTCGAGCTTTCTTCGCAGGTTCGAGATATGCGCCTCAATCACATTGGAGTGGTGCTCCCAGTTGTAGTCGTAGAGATGCTCGAGCAGCTCTCGCTTGGATACGGTCGCGCGCGGGCGGTGGACCAGGTATTCGAGAATCCGGTACTCCATCGGGGAAAGATCTACGGGCCTGCCCGCGCGTGTGACGCTCTGCTCGAGCGTGTTCACTTCGATTCCCGCTACGCGCAGGGTCGGATGAGCCGCACCCTTTCCGCGCCGTATCAGCGCCTTCACGCGCGCGATCAGCTCTCCGAGATCGAATGGTTTTCCGAGGTAGTCATCGGCCCCGGCGTTCAACAGCTCCACGACGGATCCGGCTTCGTTTCGTGCGGTCAGGATCAACACGGGTGTCGCTACGCCGCGTGCCCGTAGCCGCTTCAGCAGGCTTAGACCGTCGATGCCGGGCAGCATCAGGTCCAGCACAATCAGGTCATAGCACGGATCGCTTGCGAGGTGGCCCCCGGTCTCACCGTCTTCCGCACAATCCACGGCAAACCCCGGCCCGTCGCGTAGCGCATTCGCTACGTTCTCCGCCAGCCGGACCTCGTCTTCGACCAAAAGGACACGCATTAGTTCTTGTCTCTCCGGCTCTTGTTGATCATGTTTTAGAGTATCGCCGACGTTGCGCTGCGGACACAATCAACCGGGTCGCCTGACTCTGGAGGGATCGGCCACTGCGGTGAGGCTTAAGCCACGGTCTTTAGTCCTGCCTTGGAGAGCGCCACGAACTCAGCCATCACCTTCGCGATGAAGTCCAGCATCTCCTTTGTCAACCCGGGATAGACTCCGATCCAGAAGACCTGGTTCATGACGAAGTCGGTGTTCTTCAGGTCGCCGACAACACGATGTTCGTATCCTTCGTAGGCGGGCTGGCGCAGCAGGTTTCCTGCGAAAATAAGTCGCGTTGCGATTTTGTTCGATTCGAGATGCCGAGTCAATTGATCGCGGGAAAAGGGAGCGTCTGTTTTGACGGCGATGGGAAACCCAAACCAGCTTGGATCGGAGTTTTCGCCGGCTACGGGCAGCGTCAGATAGTCCTCCAATGGCTTGAGCAGAGTTTTTAGATAGGTGAAGTTTTCCTTTCGGCGCTCGATGAAGTAAGGCAGCTTTGCGATCTGCGAGACCCCGAGAGCCGCCTGCATGTCGGTCGCCTTCAGGTTGTAGCCCACGTGCGAGTAGGTGTACTTGTGGTCGTATCCGCAGGGCAGGGAACCCAGTTGCCATTCGAAACGCTTGCCGCAGGTGTTGTCCATTCCAGGCTCACACCAGCAGTCGCGGCCCCAGTCTCTGAAGCTGTCGATGATCACCTGGAGTGTCGGTTTGTCGGTCATGATCGCGCCGCCTTCGCCCATGGTGATGTGGTGCGCGGGGTAGAAGCTTACGGTGGCGATGTCGCCGAAGGTGCCGACCTTGCGGCCCTTGTAGGTCGATCCCAGGGCATCGCAGCAGTCTTCGACGAGCCACAGATTGTGCTTCCGGCAAAACGCAGTGATTGTGTCGAGGTTGAAGACGTTGCCCAGAGTGTGCGCGATCATGACGGCCTTTACCTTGGGGCTGTGCGCCTCTTCAAGGCGGGAGACGTCGATCTCGTATGTCGGCAAGGTCACATCTAGAAATACCGGGACCAGGCGATTCTGAAAGATTGGGTTGACTGTTGTGGGGAATCCTGCGGCCACCGTAATGACCTCGTCGCCCGGTTTCAGCCTCCGGTCGCCGAGTTTCGGGGAGGTCAACGCGCTGAGAGCGACGAGGTTGGCGGAGGAGCCGGAGTTGACGAGGGAAGCCGACCGCACCCCGACGAACCGGGCGAGCTTGCGCTCGAATTCCTTAGCGAAACGGCCGGTGGTGAACCAGCCATCAAGCGCGGAATCCACAACCGAGCAAACGTCTTCGGGGCCGATTACTTTACCGGACACCGGCACCGTCGAGGTTCCAGAGACAAACTCTCGCTGGGGGAAAGCTTCAGCGTGGTATTCCGCTGTCAATGCCAAAATCTGCTTGCGTAATTCTTCTGCGCGCTCGGTCATAGACATTAGGATACTAAAAGCATCGAGGGCGAACTCGAAATGCAACGCTGCTCGCGCACAAAGCGTTGCAGGCGATGGAGAAGAGGGACATGTGCGGTTATACTGGGGCGGGAAGTTGGGAGCCATCGTGCCTCTGCCTCCCGCGATGCAGCAAGCAGATGCAGGAATCACGGAGCAGACAACCTAGACCATGAAAGCAGTCATCCTCGCTGGCGGCGTCGGCACGCGTCTCTCGGAAGAAACGGTAGTTCGTCCTAAGCCGATGGTCGAGATAGGCGGCCGACCGATTCTCTGGCACATACTGAAGATTTATTCCCAGCACGGCATCAATGACTTCATCATCTGTTGCGGATACAAGGGCTACATTATCAAGGAGTACTTCGCGAACTACTTCCTCCATACCTCCGATGTGACCTTCGACATGCACAGCAATAAGATGACCGTGCATGAATCCGTAGCTGAGCCCTGGCGGGTCACGCTGGTGGACACTGGAGACTCTACCGGTACCGGCGGCCGTCTCAAAAAGATTGAGAAGTACCTGGATCCTAACGAACCCTTCTGCATGACCTACGGCGACGGCGTTGCCAACGTCGACATCACCGCCTCGATCGCGTTCCACAAGGCGCATGGTCAACTGGTTACGCTTACGAGCGTTCAGCCTCTGGCCCGCTTCGGCGCCCTTGGCTTCAAAGACACCAAGATCTATTCGTTCCAGGAGAAGCCCTCCGACGAGGGTGGGTGGATCAACGGCGGCTTCTTCGTCCTCGATCCAAAATCGATCGATGCCGTTACCGACGATTCGCAGATGTTTGAACGCGAACCTATCGAGACCCTTGTCGAACGAGGCGAGGTCCAGGCCTTCTTCCATAAAGGCTTCTGGCAGGCGATGGATACGCTGCGCGACAAGCAGCATCTCGAAGAGCTCTGGAGCACAGGAAAGGCACCATGGAAGACCTGGTAGAGGGCGGATCTTCGAGCGGTTTCTGGAGCGGCCGCCGCGTCTTCCTTACTGGGCACACCGGTTTCAAAGGCGGTTGGCTGGCCCTATGGCTGGCACATCTCGGCGCTAATGTGCGGGGCTACGCTCTTGATCCGTGGACCGATCCAAATCTGTTTACGGCCGCTCGCATCGGCGATGTTGTCGACGATGTTCGTGGTGACATCCGGGATGCGACGCGGCTTGATAACTCGATGCGCGAATTTCGACCGGAGGTGGTTTTCCACCTTGCTGCTCAGCCACTGGTCCGCTACTCGTATGAGGATCCCATCGGGACTTATGAGACGAATGTCATCGGTACCGCGCGTGTCCTTGATGCTGTTCGTCGAACTCCTTCGGTTCGCGCCGTAGTCTCGGTCACCACTGACAAATGCTACGAGAACAAAGAGTGGGTTTGGCCGTATCGTGAGACCGATCCTCTCGGCGGCTATGATCCCTACTCAAGTTCGAAGGCCTGCGCCGAAATTGTGTCCGCGGCTTTCCGGCAGTCGTACTTCCCGGTCGACAGGTTAGCCGAGCACGGGGTTGGTATTGCTACTGCCCGTGCCGGCAATGTGATTGGCGGAGGCGACTGGTCGACGGACCGGCTTCTTCCGGATCTGGTTCGCGGTTTCCTCTCGGGCGAGCCGGTACGCATTCGCCGGCCGCATGCGATTCGTCCGTGGCAGCATGTTCTCGAACCCCTGCATGGGTACATGCGTCTCGCGGAGGAACTGCTGGCCGGGGCGCCCGGTGCGGCTCGATTTGCCACTGCCTATAACTTCGGGCCCAATGAGGAAGATGCGCGACCCGTCTCATGGATTGCCGAGCGCATGACCGGCTTTTGGGGTGAGGGAGCTTCGTGGGTGCTCGATGAGGATCATGGCCCGCACGAGGCCGGCTATCTCCGGCTGGATGCCAGCCGCGCCCGGTATGATCTCGGCTGGACGCCGCATCTCCGACTGGAAACCGCGTTGGAGTGGCTCGTTCAGTGGTATCGGGGCTGGCAGTCGGGCCTGGGCGCCCAGGAGTCGACGCGGGGTAGCGAAATGCAGGCCCTGACCGTGGGCCAGATCAGCGCGTATACGAATCTTCTGACGAAGTAATTCTGATATCGACGCTCACCTGGCAAAGTAGCGCGGGCGCTCCGATGTCTAGTCGCCGAATTCCGGACCGAAATAACAGCGCTCGACGATCATGCAGAAGATGTGTTCGAGGGCCAGGTGGGACTCCTGGATATTCATCGTTATGTTTGAGGGGACGATGACGTTGATGTCGGAGAGGGCTTTCATCGCGCCTCCGCCATTTCCGGTATAGCTCACGGTGTGGATGCCCATGTTGCGGGCAAGCTTGAGGGCCTTGATGCAGTTCTTCGAGTTGCCGCTGGTGGAGATCGTTAGCAGCACATCGCCTTCGAGGCCGAGCGCCTCGACCTGCCTCTCGAAGACATTGTCGTAGCTGTAATCATTTCCGATTGCTGTGAGGATGCTGCTATCCGTCGTGAGGGCGATTGCACGCAAGGCAGGGCGGTCTACGGTCAGGCGCGAAACGAATTCGGCGACAAGATGCTGCGAGTCGGCGGCTGAGCCTCCATTGCCGCAGACCATCAGCTTGCGGCCCGCCTGCATGGCTTCGGCGGTCAGCTTGCCGGCCTGCACGACGGCTTCATGGATGGATTCGTCGTTAAGCACTGCGGTGATGGTGTCGACTGACTGGCTGAGTTGTTTCTTGACGAGGTCTTTAATGATGAACTCCAGAATGAGTGTGTTTGCTAATTGGCGACTGTTGCCAGAAGGCCGGTTGGCGCTTCCGATTTGGGCAGCGCAGGCGGATATTCGAAGTTGATGCGATCGAGCTCCACGGCGTAGGGGCGCTTTTGCACCTGAGTGTAAATGGCACCGATGTACTCACCCATCACACCGAGGAAAAGGAGCTGGAGAGACGAGATGAAAAATACTCCGATCAGCATGGGCGCGAGGCCAAAGCTGAAGGTCGACCAGAAGACCAACTTAAGAATGAGGTAGGCAAGGGCAACGAGGAACGAGACACCGGCCCCGAAGAAACCGGCGAACGTGGCCAGGCGAAGCGGGACTTTGGAGTGGTTGATAATGCCGAGCATGCCGATGTCATAGAGGGTGTACCAGTTGTTCTTGGTGATCCCGAACTTGCGGGCAGGCTGGTCGTAGTGGAGTTTTACGGTGGGAAGGCCGATCTCGGCAAGCATACCGCGGAAGTAGGGGTACGGATCTGCGAAGGACCTCACCAACTCGACGACTTTGCGGTCGTAAAGACCGAAGCCGCTAAAGTTCTGGATGGTCTCAATGGAAGAGAGTCGCTCGGCGAGCTTGTAGTACTGCTTGCGCAGCCAGAACATGAGCGAGTTCTCCTCGCTGGTGCGTTTGACTGCCAGCACACAATAGGCACCCTTCTCCCACTCGCGGATCATGTCAGCGATCATTGGCGGCGGATCCTGCAGGTCGGCGACAATGCCGATAACGACATCTCCGCGACACTCGAAGAACGCATGCATCGGGGAACGGACGTGGCCGAAGTTGCGAGAGTTTACGATGATCTTGACGTTCTTATCTTCAGCGGCAATCGCCTTCAGGATGGCAACTGTGTTGTCCTGGGAGGAGTTGTCAATAAATATGTGTTCGTACTCATATCTGCCGATTCCAACCATCACTTCGCGGACCTGGTTGTAGAGGTTAAGAACGTTCTCCTCCTCGTTATAGCAAGGCGTCATGATGGAGATTGTTTTCCGGCCCACAGCGATGACTCCTGAAAGACTAGTTCAAGTTTAGCTTAATGGCACGACTACGCTGGTTCTAGACACGGAAGGTGACCTTCTTGTGGCCGACAAAGCTGTAGATGGTGGAGACGCCAATCACGATCGCACCAGCAATATAGCCGGCAATAGCCTTGCCGGTCGCGATGTGCTGAAGGAACGCAAGAGAGTGGCCGCTCAGATGGCGTTCCACTGTATTGAGAACAATGTGAAGCGAGGCTGCGTGGCCATGGATGAGAGACTGCAGGAAGCGCGTCAGCGCGGAGAGCGCGACGAGGCCAGGAATCATGCCGGTGCCGTAGACGGCGAAGCACTTGAGCCACTCGCCGAGATAATTGCCATTGGTGCGAAAGACCAGAAATTTGTAGCCGAAGTAGGCGATCGTGATGTTCAGAGGGGTTGGAAGCACGGACGCGAGAATGACCGTAAGGTAAAGCAAGTGTGCCGGCAGAAGGGCGTTGAGCAGCGTGAGGGTGACGGCAAAGCTAAAATAGCCAAAAAAGGTGTTGAATGCCCCCATGCAAAGGTAGCGAACAAACTGCCCAGGCGGGAAGAGACAGACGAGCCGCTGTAGCCGCCCCTTGGGAATGAAGGGGTCTTGGGGAATGGGTACAATCGGCGGATGCTTCGGATGGATCTCGTAATCGACGCGAGGAGGCTGCGTCATACGTCGACCTCCCCTGTGACACGATTGTTTGCAATTGCCATACAGAATCAAGTTTACAGGGGGCGGGTCGCGGTCAGCAGACGTCAACGTGGGAGGAAGAATGTCGAGACCTGGTGGGGCGGTTGAAAGCTGGACTACTGGGGTAGTCTGTAACTACGAAGATTTCGCAGTTCGATTCGCAGGGGGCCGCTCCGACTTATGCGGGAAAAAGGAATTATCCGCTACATTTGCAAAGCGTTTTATGGCCGGGGCTACCAGAGTTTAGCTATTTTATTCTGTGTTCTTCTAGGCCTTGCGATGATTGTCAATACGCAGCTGGCAGGGGAGGCAACCTGGTTCTTGTACACCACACTCTTTCATCATGGAGCGAAGTTGTATGCCGATCTTCATCTGGCTCTTCAGCCATTGCTTATTCTGGAGATGGACGTTTGGATGAAATTGTTCGGGATCAAGTGTCTCGTAACTCAGATCCCATCCCTGCTTCACCTTCTCGTTTTGTGTGTAGGCATATTTCTGCTGCTGCGAGAGTCGGACTGGCCGGATTGGCAGAAAGCGATTGTGCTGGCGAGCGCCTTTGTTCTCTGTGTTGCAGGGCCATCCTACCGATTCGATGACTACCACGTTACGGCTGAGAGTTTCATTCTGTATACGTTGGTGATGCTTTTGTTTCTGGCCAAGACCGATTCAAGGCGGCGGCAATTTGTGCTGGCGGCAGCGATGGGGGTTCTGTGTGGATTCACGATCACCAGCAGAATTAACGATGGCGTTGCGCTCCTGGGGGCGACCGTTGTGTGCCTGCTCGTTCTTGCCAGAAAGAGAAAACTCCTTGTTACGAGCTTGTTTGTCGTTGCGTCAGTATTGACAGCGATTTTGGTTGTAGAGTCCACCGGCGACTCACTCTCAGATTACCTTTCGAACAGCCTCTTCAGAGCCGTTGGCAGCAAGGGTGGATCGAGTAGCTTATTCACGGCTCCGTTCCGCCTGTTTGGCAATGCCCTGAAGATGCGGCATGGAGGGATGTGGATATTTCTTTGCGGCGTTGCCATCGTGGTCGCGGCTATTCTCGCGCAACGCTATCTGAAGAAGAGCATCGCATACATCGTTATGGTGCAACTTTTGATGGCTGGGGCTATTTTTGCCGTCTTATCGCATCAGCGCCGAGAGCAGTTACGAAGTGGCTTGTTGCTTCAATTCGCAGTTCCATTAATGATAGTTGCAATTTATCTACTCGCACCTGTTGTGGCGTCGCGTTATTCCATGGCTAAGCTGGGGTTTGCCAAGCGCGAATGGGATACCCGGGAAATTCTGTTCCTGCTGCCTATGGCAGAATCGGCATCCAACTCGGCTTCGGGTGCGGCGACCCCTCTTTCCGGGTATTATGCGCAGTTTGCGATGTTCCTGCTTCTTATACCGGTGATTCAGCCGTTTCGAAGACAGATTAGCTGGGCAAATGCCTCCTTTCTGACAATTCTTGCGTTGGTGGGACTCTCTGGAGTGTCAGCGAAGATCCGGGAACCATACGAGTGGAACAGCCGCCTCTCGAGTCCCATGTTTGTGAACCGCCAGTGGTACCAGCACCCGGTTTACGGTCCAATGTATATGGAGCCAGCCCTGCTGCAGCTTAGTCGATCAATCTGCGCCGATATCGGGGGAGAGAATTCCAAGGCAGAGCTGTTGTCGCTGCCATTCTCTTATCCAAATTATTTTTGCGACACTCCGCCGTGGCATGGATATGTGCACACCTTCTTCGACACAACCCTTCGGTCGACCATGAACGAGCTGATGAAAGAATTAGAGACGAGCCCGCCGCAATGGATTGTGTATCAACAGCAACTGGTGAGTATTGCACCGCTGGAGAAACTATTCAACCATGGGCAACCGTCGGCGCAGCGTGATCTGGATGAAATGATCATGCGAAAAATCGCGACGGGACAGTGGCAGTTGGTCAATAAGAGAGTTCAAGATGCAGATAGCACATGGTACGTGATACGAACAGGGCCATAGGCGCTGGGGCTAACTTGCAGGCGCGCTATGACTGGCTTCCTGGGATTCTTTCATGGGACTTTTTGGAACGCAACCTTTCTGGAGGAATGGCATAGTACACCGTCTCCCAGCATTCTTCTGCATACCGGCGCAGGAAAATCTCATATTCCGGCAGCGCGTTTTTAATCAGTACGGGAAGCGTCCATAGGTGTTCGCACTTGTGGTATACACAGATCGCGAGGATAGGCCGTGACGCACGAATTGTGGCGGCAGCTCCGAGAATAGCTCTCGGCTCGGCACCTTCAATGTCCATTTTTATTAACGTGGGTTGAGGGCCGTCCAGAATGTCGTCCAGCCGCCGGCACTGAATGCTATCCGATCCAGTGCCAGCGACGACACGGGAGCCGACCGTGCCACTTGCATCGAATGACACAACTTCGTCGCGGTCGCTCAGTCCGAAGGGCAGAACGCTGACGCGCTGCGCGGCATTACCGGGAAGCGAAGCGAGATATTTCTTCAGCGCGGCAAGATTCTTCGCGTCCGGTTCAATGGCATAGATGTGGCGAAAGCGCCCGTTGGTAGTCTCAAGAAACATGCGGATACTATCGCCGTCAAACGCTCCGCAATCGGCAAGCACCTCTCGCTCGTTCAGGAAAACCAAGTCTGGGGCGTAATACATTTCGGCCGGCGGGTCTGCCTTTGGAAGGCAGTCGTAATCGAGTGAACACCGCCACTGGATCTGGGCGGCGAATTCGGTCCGGGACCTCGCGTCACTAAGAAACGCGTAACCGGTACGGATCGCATTTCGATCTTCGATCACGCGGTTGGGCAGTTCCAGACGGTCTTCGAAAGGCATGTGATGTGAAAACCGCCAAAAGAAAAGCGGGTAAGGCACAACCCGTTTGCAATTCAATTCCGCGAGTTGCTGTCGTGGCGCGGTCCCGTTATAGACGGCAACGACAAAAAACGCCTCATCGTTGTATCTGTCGACAGCCTCCTGTGGAGACATGACTTCGACTCCAGCGATGCGTCGGCCCCAGTTTGTCTGATTATTGTCGGCGAACGCCAACACCTTCAATCCAGCCTGGGTGGCTCCGTCCAAAGCGAATGTTCCCAGTTGGCCGCACCCGAAGATGACTACACCCTTTGCTCCGTCCCCCACATGTTCGAAAGTGGCAATGGCGTTGGGCAAACTCAACGCAGCGAGAACTTCCATAAGGGGGTCTAAGGTTGATTCGACTTGTGTCATTTAGTTGATGTCCAGACAGCCGATTTATTGTTTAGGACAGGTGACGCTCCATGCAGAAGAGTCCTGTCTTTCGGAACAGCGTAGACGACGGTTTGAAGTCCATCGCCATCATAGGAACGCAGGAATAAGCTATAGGTTGGATCAATAGACCGGATGAGAAGAGGGATGCGCCAGATGTCACTCTGAGTGTGATAGACGCAGATCGCGAGAACGGGATGGTCGCGCTTGATGATTGTTTTGGCTCCAAGGAGCGCATCGTACTCGGCGCCTTCGATATCCATCTTAATTAAGGTGACTGGCTCTTCGGCGAAGAGTTCGTCGAGGGGGATACATGGAACATCTATTCCGAAGTTCTCAACTTTGGAGTTGGGATTGCCGCTCATGCTAAATCGAAGGACGGATCGCTCTGCTCCTACAGCACAAGCCAGCATATGAATCTTCTTCGTCATCTCCACGGTGAGTGTGGCGAGATAGGAACTCAATTTCTGCATCGAGATGGAATCGGCTTCGATAGAGTGGATCGCCTTGAAGTTGGAACCGATCAAAGAGCGTACAAGGCGGATTGTATCGCCGTCGAAGGCGCCGCAATCGATGAACACCTCTTCGGGAATGAGTTTGAAGATATCGGAAGGAAAGTAAGTTTTGCCCGGAGCGGGATAGGGAAGCTGAGAAGGATCCCCTTTTGCGCGCCAGATGATATTGGAACGATAGGTTGCAAGCGATTCTGCATCAGCCCAAAGAGCCTCCGCCTCAAACACCTCGTCGAGATGTTGATAGAGCCTGTGCGGCGGTTCGTTCAACAATCGGAGATCCATGAAACGATCGCCGAAGCGCCAGAAGATGGGCGCATAGGATGAAACAGAGGTACAACCGAGTAAAAGCAGTTTTGCGAGAGTGTCACTGTACCAGTGAAAGTCGTTCCAGATAGTGACGAAAAAGACAGAATTCAACCCAAATTGCGTGGCTGCATCGGAAGGTGACAGAACCGGGATCCCAGAGACATTGATTCCCCAGCGAGAGGGATCACTATCGCAAAACGCCAGAGGCTTTATTCCGATTTCTCGGAGCAAATCTGCGGCCCGTCTTCCCAAAGTTCCACAGCCATAGAGGACGACACGATTTTGATTCGCCGAAAGGAGCTGGTCGAGCGCGGAGTCTTCCCGTTTTTTTACGGCGGAGATCGATTCTCTAAGGATCTCGCGGAGCGGGCTGATCGCAGCAAGCGCAGTCACTGGCATTTTGTTCCTGTCCCAAGGCCTTAGGCCAGGCGATGTCTTGCGGGGCAGGATCCTGTTCGTCGGAACCGCGTAGACAACTGTTTGGAATCCGTCGCCCTCATAGGCGCGCAAGAAAAGACTATGTTCTGGCAGCATGGAGTGGATCAGAAGCGGGATGCGCCAAATGTCTTCCTGGGTGTGATAGACACAGATGGCAAGAAGGGGTTTGTCCCGGGCGATCATATTATGTGCACCAAGGAGAGCATCATATTCATCTCCTTCAATGTCCATTTTGATCAGAGTGACAGGTTGCGCGATAGAGATATCGTCGAGAGGATAGCACTGAACATCAATGTCCTCGTTGTCGTTCCTCTTCAATCCGGTACTGCCGTCTGCGGTGAAACGGACGACGGTCCGGTTGCCACCGACGGCGCAATGGATAGGGTGAATCTTCTCTTGAATCTTGATAGGAAGAGTTGCGGCATAAGCTCGCAGCTTTTCGAAGGCGACTGCATCGCCCTCAATCGGGTAAATCGCAGCGAACTCTGATCCGTAGCGATGGAGAGCCAGCTTGAGAGTATCTCCGTCGTAGGCTC
This sequence comes from Edaphobacter sp., assembly GCA_035567955.1. Taxonomy (GTDB): domain Bacteria; phylum Acidobacteriota; class Terriglobia; order Terriglobales; family Acidobacteriaceae; genus Edaphobacter. The sequence continues at coordinate 3,371 of DATMPD010000012.1, read as the reverse complement.
CACAATCGAGGATGCATTCGTTCGGAGAAAGATCAAAGATGTCCGCCGGAAAATACGTGTTTTCGGATGGTCGAGGCGGGAGGTGGCTTGGGTCACCAAGAGCCCGCCAGCGGATGTTGGCGCGGTAAATTTGCAATGAGTCGTCGTCCGCCCATAAATTCTCGGCTTCCAGTACGGCATCTTTTGCTTCGTAGACTTTGCTGGGTAAACCGTTAAGGAGAAAGACAGGGAGGAGATCCTTAGGGAATCGCCAGAACAGAGGAGCATAACTAGCGATGAACTTTGCTCCAGCGGATTCGAGGCGCTGCTCCGTCTCAACATACCAATGATGCGGGTTCCAGACGGCAATCAGGAACAGTGCATTGCTGCCAAATTGAGCGGCGGCCTGCTGTACGCTGAGGACGGAGATGCCTTGAACAACCGTCCCCCATAACAGTTCGTTATTGTCGCAGAGGGCGAGGGGTTGAATGCCGAGTTCTTGAAGTTTTTCTATCGCCCTGCGACCGAGTGCGCCGCAGCCAAAAATAACGACACGATTTTGAAGCGCCAAAAGTAGCTGGTCAAGTGCAGAAGCTTCCCGTTTTTTTACCGCGGAGATCGACTCCGTAAGGATCTCGCGGAGCGGGATGAGCGTTGCATGCGCAGTCTCTGGCATTTTGTTCCTATTGTGCAGTTATACGTTGTTGGATCATTCCATGCGTCCGCAACCTATTCCGGTAGCGGCTTTACGATCATGTTAGCAAGGAATTCTTCGCGGCTAAGGAACGGAAAAAGGTCTTCGAGCGGCTTGGAGACAAACGAACCATCGGGTCTCTGATTGCTCTGCAGGCGTGGTGCGCGAACCTCATCAGGTATCACGCGAACATCGACCATCACCGGTCCGGGAATGGCTAGGACGCGACGCACGTCTTCGCGTAGATTCGACTGGCCTTCGATGACGACGGCAGGTATGTCATAGGACGCAGCGATCTTTGAGAGATTTGGAACGGTCAACCCGGTGGCGGCGTCCGCGCCGATCTGCGCCTCTCCAAAGTATGCCTTCTGCGAGGCGCGGATGGAGGCGTAACCGTCATTGTTTAGCACGAAGAACTTGATTGGAAGCTGAAGACGGCGCACGGTTTCAAGTTCTTGAATGTTGAACTGGAAGCCGCCATCGCCGTCGACCAGAATGGTCTGCCTGTTCCCCGAGCCAATGCAAACGCCGATTGACATCGGCAGCCCATAGCCCATCGCTCCTAGGCCAGCTGTGTGGAATATGCGCTGCCCGCTTCGCGTGGGACAGGCCAGAAGGAATATCTCGATGCCCGAGCCAGAGGAGCCGGAGACTAGCTTGTCTTCCTGCTTGGACTCGGTGCCGATGACCTCTGCGAGATGGAAGATCGAAACCAGCCCCTCAGGCTTGCGGTGCTCGGCGGTGACGACGTCGTAGCGCGTCTTCCAGTCGGCCGCACGCTTGTTCCAATCTGCCCAACGGCCGCGGTCGAGAGGCTGCTTGAGCGCCTTAAGTTGGGTGAGCAACTCGTCGAGGAAGGCGCCGCAGTCCGAGACAACTGGCTGTTGCAGATGTGGGTGGAGCTTCTGTAGCTCAGAGGGGTCGATGTCCACAGCAACCTTGTGGGCCTCGCGCGCCAGGTTTTGCGGCGCATAACCGGTGATCGCCATGTCGAGCCGAGCTCCAAGAACGAGCAGAAAGTCGCAGTTTTGCAACGCGAAGTTTGCGCCGCGGGCAGCGACATTGCCTGGACGCCCGACGAAGGTGGGTACATCGGATGGAACCAGATCGGCCGCGCACCAGGTGGCGACCGTGGGAATATCAAGCAGGAGACGAAGCTCGTTGAATTGCTTCTCAGCGCGAGCGAGGCGCGTTCCGTTTCCCGCAAAGAGCAACGGACGCGACGAGCGCTGCAGCTCTTCGACGACGCGACGCACTTCGTCCTTGAGGTTTGCGTTTGCCATGGCAGCTTCATGCTCGGAGGCGTCGAAGCCGCGCAGAGTAGACGGATCGGGTATCGGCGAGGCCTGGACATCGAGAGGAATGTCAATCCAGACAGGGCCGGGGCGGCCGTTGAGCGCGAGGTAGTGGGCCTTCTCGAGCTCAAAGCGGATGTCCAGCGGGTCGAGCACGACCACAGCATACTTCGTGATCGGCTTGACGATGGAGACGATGTCCACCTCCTGTACCCCGAGCTGACGCATGCCCAGTGGCTTGCCAGTGACAGCGTCGAACATGCGGTCAGGACGCTTGACCTGGCCGGAGAGGAAGATCGTCGGCGTGGAATCAAGCCACGCACCAGCTACTCCGGTGATAGCATTCGTGCCGCCTGGGCCGGTGGTGACCAAAGCGACGCCGAGACCGTTCACAGCCTTGGCATAGCTCTCTGCGCACATCGCGGAGGCCTGTTCATGAGAGTTGCAGATGGGTGTGATCCGTTTTTCTGCGGCGAGTGAGGCGTTGAGATGCATGGCGCCTCCGCCGGTGACGAGGAAGACGTGCTTGACGCCTTGATCGGCGACAAACTGAAAGACGTAGTCGGAGAGTTTCATCAATATCTATCGTAATGCAGGAGTCTGCCCTTTCGACGGTTGAAGCCTGAAGGGCTTCGGCTATACTATGATTCGACTCGCGGGTAGGGACGAGAGACGCGAAGCAGGGATTTACTGTAAGGTTTGACTATCTAAATCGGCAATTTACCTACCACGAGAAAGGGAATGGTGGATCCAATCCAGGTTGTAGTTCCAGACGAAGTCAAGAAGCTTGCGGCAGATTCCCTGCATCCTGTCTTCTCTCCACTTCAATCGCGAACCTTTAGTGAAGCCGACAATATATATCGGATTTTCTGGACCTGAAGAAATCTTTGAAGCGTGCAGGCTTGTTGGCAAAGTACGCGCCATTGGATAGAAATACTAAACTGTTGGAAATCGGTTCCGGCTTTGGAACCAACCTGGCAATCTGGGTGCGAGAATTTGGCGTCGACGGATACGGAGTCGAACCGACCAGCCCCGGATTCGATGCGGGGTTTGTGGCTTCACGAATATTGTTTTCGGCAAATGGTCTTGATCCGGAACGCATCTTCGAGACTCCAGGAGAAAGCCTCCCGTTCCCCGATGGAACCTTCGACGTTGTTTATTCAGCGAATGTGCTGGAACACACCGCCGATCCAAAGAAGGTGTTGCGTGAGGCAGTGCGCGTCCTGAAGCCGGGAGGCATTCTCCATATGGAAATGCCGAACTTCCTGTCCTATTTCGAAGGGCACTATATGGTTGTGATGCCGCCAGTCTTATGGAGAGGCATGTTGGGTCAAGTAATAAAATTCATTTATCGCCGCGATCCTCGCTATGCCGGTACTCTGCGAACTGAGATTAATCCTATT
>DATMPD010000011.1:0-5456 GCA_035567955.1 Edaphobacter sp. | reverse complement strand
CGGTTTTGGGGACTCGGGTGCGGAAGGGCTCGGCGCCATAGGTGGTGGGGATGTTGGCGGTGTCGAGGAGATCTTTTGCTCCCCAGGGGATGCCGTGGAGCGGGCCGCGGTAGTGACCGGCGGCGATTTCGGCGTCGGCGGCTTTGGCTTGGGCGAGGGCGTGGTCGCGAGTGAGGGTGATGATGCAATTGATTTTGGGATTTAATTGCTCGATGCGTTTCAGGTAGATGTTGGTGAGGCGCTCGCTGGTGAGTTTGCGGGTTTCGATCCAGCGAGAGAGATGATGGACGGGGGCGAAGGCGATGGCTTCGTCAGTGGTGGGGAGGGGGCCGTCGAATTTTGTTCGGATGAATTCGTTTTTGGTGGGGCCGGGGTGGGTGCCGGGCAGTGCGCAGTCCCAACGGGAGTAGGGTGCGGTGGTTTCGGGTATGGCGAGTTCGCGCGGGCCTACGCGGCGCTCGTAGAGAGGCGCCATGGCGGAGCGCCAGTTACCGGCGGCCTGTGCGCGGTCTTTTTCGGTGAGCGGGAACTGGATTAGTTTTTCTGCTTCGGCGAAGGTGTTGGTTGTTACCTCGGGGCCTACGGCGGGAGAGGTTCCGAAGGCCGGCGGTGCGCCGGGAGTGGATGGGGTTGCGGGTGTCTGGGTCAGGGCAGGTGCGGCGGCGGAGGCGAGCAGGGTGAGCGTGCTTTGGGTGAGAAATTCTCGACGCGATTTCGACATGGGTTCCTCTGCTGCCGATTGTAGCGGGAGGTTGCGGAGGAGTTGTCTCTAAAGAGAGCCTATTGTGGAGAGGGCGGCGTGCGGCCATCCTCCGGTCCAGTCGATGGTGGATAGCTGCATGGAGGGCTTTCCTGTCGTTGCGTCGTAGGCGTGGAAGACGATCAGGTCCTGCGCTTTGGGATCGAGGAGGATGCTTTCGCCGCCGGGCCCGAGCCAGCGCGCGTTTGGAATGAGGACCTCTGTTCCTCCGCCTTCGGTCAAGGGTTTGCCGGTTGCATCGAGGTAAGGGCCGGTAATGGACTTCGATCGTCCCACCATAGTGCGGTAGGTGCTCTTGAGGCCGCGACAACAGAGGTCCCAGGAGGTGAAGAGGAAGAAGTAGCCGTCGTGGCGGACGATGAAAGGAGCTTCGATCGCTTGCCAGTTTGAGGGTAGATTGGGTGGGGCGGGGTCTGCGTTCTCCGGCTTTGCGCGGCGAGCGAGGGAGTAGAGTGTTGTGTCTTTCTTCGACAACTTGCCGGAGTTGTCGAGGCGCCACATTTTGATGCCGTCCCAGAAACTGCCGAAGGCGAGCCACGCGCCGCCTTGGGTGTCGAGGACGAGATTGGGATCGATGGCGTTGTAGTTATCGCCGGCCTTGGATTCGAAGATGAGACCTTTGTCGATCCATTTGAAATTGGGGCTGGCGGGATCGAGGGTTTTGTTGGTGACGAGAGCGATTCCGGAGGTGTTTTTGCCGAAGAGCGAGTAGGCATAGTAGAGACGGTATTCGTGATGGACGTAGGAGATGTCGGGCGCCCAGAGATCGCGCGTTCCCGGGCTGCGCTGATGGATCCAGTCGGGAACGGCGTCGAAGACGTGGCCGCACAGCTTCCAATGTTCGAGGTCCTGCGAGCAGCGCACGGCGAACTGGCCGCCATCGGGGGCCTTGCCGGTGGCGAAGACGTACCAGGTCTTGCCTTCCTTGATGATTGAGGGATCGTGGGTTCCGGCGACGTCTCCAGAGAGCGCGTAGATATGCGGATCTTGTGCGGAACACACGCTCGCTGACAGCGAAAGCAGGACAAGGGCGAGAGCGGAGGTGCATGGTTGGAAGATTGCCTGACTCCTTCGCTACGAGGGATCAGAAACAAGGGATCGAACGAAAGGTTTTCTACTTTGTCACTTCTGATAATGTGGCGTGATGTGTGACGCGGTTATTTTGCTGTCTTCGACTTCGTCAGATGAGTCAGGGCGGCGCGAGGAGAGCCGGTCGATTCCCGCACGATGAGCTCGGTCTGGATCTTGTACTCTCGTTTGGCCTCGGCGTTTTCCGACGGTTCCACGTGGGCGCGGAGGGCGGTTACTGCGGCGCGCGCAAGTTCGAAGCGTGACATCTGCACTGTGGTCAGCGGCGGAATCGTTACCTCGGCGATGTGGATGTCGTCGAAGCCGATGACGGAGAGATCGTCGGGCACGCGCAGGCCGGCGCGGTAGAGTTTGTGAAGAACGCCGATGGCGGTCATGTCGTTGGAGCACATGACGGCGGTCGGCATCTTCTTGGCGGCGAGCAGGCGCTCCATGGAGGCCACTCCACCTTCCATGGTGTGATCGCCTTCGACGATCCATGCGGGGTTGGGGGCGATTCCGCATTCTTCCAACGAAGCGGAAAAGGCGGCGCGGCGCGATTGGGCGGAATGAAGCGTCACGGGGCCGCTGATGAAGGCGATATCTTTATGCCCTAATCCGGCTAGATGTTGCACTCCCTGCAGTATGCCGTGATGATAGTCGACCTTGAGCAGGCTGATGCCCGGTCGATTCGGACCTATGTCAATGAAGACCAGCGCCACTTTTCGTTTGGCGAGCTGGTCGAGCAGAGGCTCCTCGATCCCGAAGGTCATGACGGCTACGCCATCGACTTTGCGCTCGAGCATGCGGCGGATGCAGTGCGACATGCGCTTGGGTTCGTGGTTGGTGGAGCTGACGAGGATCTCGTAGCCATTGGCGACGGCGATATCTTCGAACCCCTGGATCAGCTCGGGGAAGAACGGGTTGGTGATCTCGGAGACGATGAGGCCGAGGAGTTTGCTGCGGCCGGAGACCAGGGCGCGGGCCTGGCTGTTGGGAAAGTAGTCGAGTTCGTCAATCACCTGCCAGACGCGTTTGGCGATCTCAGGGTTAACGGTGGGGACGTGATTGATGGTGCGGGAGACGGTGGCGATGGAGACGTTGGCTGCGCGGGCGATGGTGCGGATATCCATGCGCTCCGATGTTTTGCTCTCAACCTTCGCGGGCTTCGCTTTTTTGGTGGCCATTCGGTCCTGGATACGTAGGGATGCGTATGCGTTACCAGCATAGCGTACGCGGGCCGACCGCGGTTCCGCGGCGGTGATTTAACTGATGGGCCGACCCTGGCCGGCCGCAAGATGTAAAACAGTTGTAGCCGAAGTTTTTCCAAGAACGTGATGCTGTGCTGCCTTGGAGCTGCGGCCTTATGGAAGATACCGTTATAGGAGAAAAGGGACCTGCATGAAACTACTTCGCTATGGAAACGCCGGAGAGGAACGGCCTGCGATCGTCGACGCCGAGGGGAGGCTACGCGATCTTTCGGGCTTTGTAGGCGATATCGCTGGAGCGACTCTGACGCCGGAGTCGCTGGAGAAGCTGCGGAAGATACACCCGAAGGACCTGCCACTGGTTGCTGGTTCGCCCCGCATTGGAGCGTGTGTGGGGGGCGCGGGTAAGTTCATCTGCATTGGGCTGAATTACTCGGACCATGCAGCTGAGTCGGGGATGGCGGTGCCAGCGGAGCCGGTGGTCTTTATGAAGGCGACTTCAGCGATCTGCGGCCCCTATGACGATGTGATGATTCCGCGCGGGAGCGAGAAGACGGACTGGGAGGTGGAGCTCGGGGTCGTCATCGGCAAAGAGGCGCGGTATGTGACGGAGGGAGAGGCGCTCTCGCACGTTGCCGGCTATTGCGTGGTGAACGATGTTTCGGAGCGCGCTTTTCAATTGGAAGGGACTGGCCAATGGGTGAAGGGCAAGAGCGCTGATACCTTTGGTCCGATTGGCCCGTGGCTGGTTACGGCGGATGAGGTGGCTGATCCTCAGTCGCTGAATCTCTGGCTGGAGGTGGATGGCCACCGGTATCAGGATGGTTCGACCGCGACGATGGTCTTTGGCGTGGCTCATTTGGTCAGTTATTTGAGCCGGTTTATGAGTCTGCAGCCGGGAGACATTATTTCGACAGGGACTCCTCCGGGGGTTGGCCTGGGGCAGAAGCCGCCGGTTTATCTGCGGCCGGGCAATGTGATGCGGCTTGGAGTTGAGGGTCTGGGCGAGCAGCGCCAGACCGTGGTTCCGTGTTCGTTTCCTTAAATCAGCGAGATCGGCTGGAGCATTCTCCGTTTTCCTTCAATTTTGATGGAGCCGATCCGGATGGGCGGACATCATAGGCATATAGAGGCGAACGGGGGGAAACATCGGATGGCCAAATGCAGCAGTGGCGTCGAACTATCAGCTGAGCGATGGATCGGGCGATCGTTTTGCGGTGATAGAATTTCGGCAATTCTTGCTCTGCAGTCGTTGACCTCGCTGAGGTGACCGTATTTCAGACCTTGTTACGCTCGCGGTGATGTATCACTCGTCCCGGCTCCCCGGGGGTGGAACGGCATGGTCTCCGACGAACATCTTCGATCCTGCGGCGACTCCGGCTCACTCGATCTTCGGGCTGTCGATGTTGGTGCTGTCTGTCACTCTTGCCATCTTTCTTCTTGTCGCCGGTCTGCTGCTTTATGTTTTGATTCGTTACCGGGAGCGTCCTTCGGATTCTGAGAGGGAACCGGCCCAGGTCTACGGGAGCAATCAGATCGAGCTTTCGTGGACGGTGATCCCGATTCTGATTGTGGTGATGCTATTTCTTTCGACCACGCGAGTGATTCTGGAGACGGAGGCTGCACCGAAACCTTCCGGTGCCTTGGATGTGGCGGTGATCGGGCACCAGTTCTGGTGGGAGTATCGCTATCCAAAGCTGGGGGTTGTTACTGCGAATGAGTTGCACGTTCCAATCAGCGATCCGGCGAAGCCCACGCCGACGTATCTGGCGTTGTCGTCGGCTGATACGGACCATAGCTTCTGGGTACCTCGGCTGGCGGGTAAGACGGATTTGATTCCGAACCGGCTCAATACGATGTGGATCGATCCGCAGGAGCCGGGACTTTATCTTGGGCAGTGTGCGCAGTATTGCGGGACGCAGCATGCCAAGATGCTGCTGCGGGTATATGCGCAGTCGCCGGAGGATTTTGCTGCGTGGATTAAGCAGCAGCAGAGGTCGGCGGAGGAGAATTTTTCGGGGAACGCAGCAGCGGCGGAGGGGCGGACTGTTTTTATGCATAGCGCCTGCATCAACTGCCATACGGTTGCCGGGACGGTAGCGACTGGGCGCTTCGGGCCGGACCTGACTCATCTGGCAAGCCGTGACACGATCGCCTCGGGGCCGGTTCAGAATACTGCGGAGAATTTAAGGAAGTGGATTGCCGATCCGAACTCGATGAAGCCAGGCGTGCTGATGCCGTCGATGCATTTGAACGATCATGATCTTGACGTGATTACTGCCTATCTGACAACGCTCCACTAACAGGGCTGGATCTCACTATTGATTTAAGAGGAAGAAGCGCAGCATGGCGAACGCGACTCCTGTACTCGAAGCCATCGATCAGACGCTGGAGACGAAGCGGCGGCCACCGCTGGATGT
>DATMPD010000010.1:0-4109 GCA_035567955.1 Edaphobacter sp. | reverse complement strand
CATGGAAGAAGGCGTCCCCATCGAATCCGGCATGATCTCCCGCCGCATCGAGGCCGCGCAAAAGGCTGTTGAATCCCAGAACTTCGAATCTCGCAAACACGTCCTCGAATACGACGACGTCATGAACAAGCAGCGCGAAGCTGTCTACGGCCTACGCCGCCAGCTCATGGAAGGAGTCGACCAGAAGCAGCTCATCACCGACGACTACCTCTCCACCATCCTCTCCGGCATCCTCGACGAAAACGCCCCCGAAAAAGTCCACGCCGACGAGTGGAAGCTCGAGCCCCTCTTCGCACAGATCTACGACCTCTTCGGCGCGCATCTCGAAAAAGAAATCGACGCCACCCAGCTCAATCGCCACGAGCTCGGCGAAACCATCTTCGAAAAACTTCGCGCCCGCTACGACATCAAGGAGCAGATCCTCGGCGCCCCGCAGATGCGCTACCACGAGCGCATCGTCATGCTCTCCGTCCTCGACGGCCTATGGAAGGATCACCTCCTTGCCATGGACCATCTCAAGGAAGGCATCGGCCTCCGTGGCTACGCGCAACAGGATCCCCTCGTCGCCTACAAACGCGAATCCTTCGAGATGTTCGAAGCCATGATGATGCGTTTCCAGGAAGACACCGCGCGCCATCTCTTCCGCATGCAGATCATCGGCCCCGACGGCACGCCGATCGAATCCGCCGAACAGCTTGCCAACGCCCAGGCCCACGTCGCGGCAGCCGCAGCCCAGACGCAAACTCGAACCCAGCAGGAACTCGCCGCCGGCAACATCACCAACGCCCTGCCCCCCGGCGCCCCTCCACAACACACAAACGCTTCCGCCGCACGCCAGCCCGTCCCCGTAGCCAGCGGCGCCCCTTCCACCACCATCGATGCCCTCGAGCGCGAGTTCCACAAGAAGAAACAACGCGAACTCGAGCAGGCCCGCTCCGTCAGCTCTGCCTCAGCCGACAGCAACGGCGCCGCACCCCGCCGCGCCGGCGAAAAGGTAGGCCGCAACGATCCCTGCCCATGCGGCTCCGGAAAGAAATACAAAAAGTGCCACGGAGCCGACGCCTAAACACGTTTCCTCCGCATTCGCGTTTGTGCTTCGCCGTCGTTCGCTTCTTTCCCACCCAACCCGCAAGAGCGTCATTCCCCGCAACAACATCGTCATCTCGACCGAAGCTGCTCACAGCCTCATCGTGAGCAGCGCAGCGGAGAGATCCGCTTCTCTACCCCGACTCTCCCTCAGCCACGGCGCTGTTGCCTGTCGTCTGTCTGCGAAACTCAAACCTAGAGCTTCTCCAGATCATCCAGCAGCAGCTTCGCCTTCGTCGCCAGCGTCTTCGCCCCCTCAGCGTCCCCGGTGTTCAAAGCCTCCTGCGCATCCTTCAAAAAGTTCTTCACCTTACTGACCTGCGCCTTCTCTACCTCAGCCTTCTGCGCTGGCAGCCCAGTCAACCGCTTCTCGCTCGCAGTAATCAGATCCGCCGCCTCCTGCTTTGTCTGTGGGTTCGCCTCCCCGCCCGCCGTCAGTGCACCGATCGCGGTCTCCTCCGGCGATGGCGGCGGCGCCACGCTGGCGATCTGAGTGGGCTCAGGCACTTGCGTTTTGGGCGCAGGTTTCTTCTTCTCCCGCTTCGGCTTCACTGCGCTGGCAACGACCGGCACTGCCGGTAGATTCGCCGGCTCCGCCTCCACCATCGGCAGATCCTCCGGCTCAGGAATCTCCTCCAGCGCCACCGGCGTCAGGACTGCAGGCAAGGTCGCAACCTGCGCCTTGTGCCGGCACCCTCCCAATCCAACCGTCAGCCCAAAGCAGAGCATCACGCTTGCAAGCGTTCGAATAATATTGCCAAAGCCGTTCAAACTCGCTCCTCTAGTCCTTTATGAGAGGCCACAACTGCAACCACTTTCCTTCCCTCGCCTCCAACACCCGCCGCAATCGGCAACCGGAACGTGAATACCGTCCCTCGCTCCGGCGAATTTACTTCAGCATTGGATCGCACCTCCATCGCTCCGCCATGCAGTTGCAGAATCCGATAGGTCATGGCCAATCCGATTCCGCTGCCCTTTGGCTTTGTCGTGAAGTACAACTCGAAGATACGCGGTAATAGGTCCACAGGTATACCCTCTCCGTCGTCCGCAACCTCCACCACCGCAAACTGGTGCTCCCGCCGCATCCGAACCTGGATCGCGCCGCCACTCGCCGGCATCGCCTGCATTCCATTCAGCAGCAGGTTCAGCACCGCCTGCTGCATCAGCTCCGCATCCGCTCTCACCATCATCGCCTCGTGCGGAGCATCGACCGTCACCTCAACTCCGTGCTCCTCCATCTCCGCCGCCGTCAGCTCGATCACCAACCCTACTATCTGCCGCAAATCCTGCTCCCGCAAGTGCAGTTCCATCGGCCGCGAAAAATCCGCCAGCGTCTGCACCACCCGGTCCAGCCGCTGCATCTCCCCTGCCAGAATATCGACATGCCGCTGCGCACCGCCAAACGCCTCCCTCCCTCCCGGAGCCAGCTTCCCGCGCAGAAGCTCCAGATGCACCACCATCGCGTTGATCGGATTCTTCACCTCATGTCCCACCCCCGAGGTCAACTTGCCAATCGCCGCCAGCCGTCGAGCTACCTCCAGCTCCTGCCCCAGTTGCGCCGCCGACTCCATATCGCGCAGGGTCAACAGCGTCCCCATATTGCCTCCGCCTCCCAGCCCATCGTCGATCCTGTCCAGCGAAATCTGTACCTGCCGCCCATCCTCCAACGTCACGCTCTGTGCACTGACCTGCCCGCCCTCGGCAAATGCCTCCAGCACCGCGGCTCCCAGCGCACTCTGCGGCGCAAAAATCTCCTCCAGCCGCTTCCCAACCATCTCCTCGTGCCCTTCGCTCACAGGCGTGGCCAAAAAGTAAGCAACTGCATCCGACACCATCACCGCACGCCGGTCTGCGGTAAACAGCAGCACGCCGTCCCGCAGCGTATCCAGCATCTGGTTCAGATTCGCCTGCAGCGCCGTATAGCCCGCCTCCTGTGTGCGCATCTGCTCGCCCAGCCGGTCGATCGTCTTCGTTACCCGGATCACCGTATCGCTCCCCGTCCCGGCGGCCAGCATCCGCGCCGAAGAGTCGCTCCCCAACTCCCCGCTCGCCCGTGTCAGACTATCCAGCCGCGCACTGATCGCCTCCAGCGGACGCAACGCAACATTCGCCAGCACCCCGGCCGACAGCATCGCCGCCAGCGCAGCCGCCAGCGCAAACGCCAACGCATCCCGCAGCCAGGGTTCATACGAGTTCTTCAAAAACGTCGATCGCACCCCCACATGAGCCACCAGAAACGGCATCCCATTCCGATCCAGCGCCTGCGACGTATCCAGCACCCGCGGCTTGCCGAACACCACCCGTATCTGCCGCGTCATGCCGCCACCCTGCAAACTCTTGAGGCCGAACCGGAAGCTCGCCAGTTGATTCACTGCATCAGGATCCGAACTTACCAGCGTCATCCCATGCGCATCCGTCACCGAGACGTCCTGCACCGTATCTGAATAACGCACAATCGTATTCATCACGTCGGTCAGCGGCTGATCCCTGCGCAACGCATCTGTTACCGCTTGATGTAACGCCTCGTCGCTTCTGTCCACCGGGGGACTCGCCCTCAGCCCAGTCTCCACCGCCCGCCGCGTCATCAGATAAACCTGGTGCGCAAGCATATCGTTCGCCGTCACCGTCTGCTCGATCCTCTGCCGCATCAGCTCGCTGACAAACAAAACCGACAGCAACAGCACAAGCGCAAACGTCAGCGCCGACGCCGATACCTCAAGCTTTGTCTTCAGCCGCATCTTTACTCCGTCGCAGCAGCCGTAGTCGAATATTCCTTCAACTTGTTCTGCAGCGTCTTCGAGCTGATCCCCAATATCTCCGCAGCCTTCGTCTTGTTGTTATGTGTAGACACCAGCGTCTTCAAAATCAACTGCCGTTCCGCCTCGTCCACCGTCGTCCCCACCTCGACGCGCACCGAGTTCGACTCATCCAGATATCGCTGCACCTCGCTGGACTGGAACGCAGGCCGCGAACCCGAACCGTCCCCGCTCGCAACCCTTGTCGGCGGAGGAGCAAACCCCGGC
>DATMPD010000009.1:0-18907 GCA_035567955.1 Edaphobacter sp. | reverse complement strand
CCACCTGAAATTTCTGATACCGCGGCACCACCCCGAGTGGAGTTAACGCTCCCTGAGGGCTCGTCACCAGGAGCGCATCTCCAACCTTCACGCCAATCGTCTCCGCCAGATCCTTCCCAATCACAATCGGAGGAACCGCCTGCGCCGCCACGCCAGCCACCAAACCGGGTGCCCCATCGGCGCCTGCGGCAGAACCTTCGCGCGGTTTCATCGCGCTAACCGGGGTCCCCGCCAGCACTTGCTGGTGGGGTGGGCTTCGGTGGGCATCGTGCGAAGCACGACCGTTCTCCTTTCCCGTCTCGCTGCGAAGGGTGGTATACGGGCTGCCAGATGTGGTCGATAGGGAATCCAAAGGCTCCAAAGCTACCGCCGACCCCTCCTTCACACTCTGCAATAGATCCCCCACCGTCTTCTCATCCGCCGGTATCACCCCCTTGATCAACCCGCCGCCACTCCGCGCCCCATGCGAGATCAGCACCTGCCCATACAGCCCCGGAGCCGCCGCCACCACATGCGGCACCTTCCGCAATCGCTCTAGCAGAGGCCGCCAGTCCCGTATCCCATCGCCCGCAATACGCATCAGGTCCACATGCGAGGTCGATCCCACCAGCCGCTCCTGCAAGTCCCGCCGCATCCCATTCGTAATGGCGAGCGCAATAATCAACGAAGCCACCCCAGCCGCCACGCCAATCACCGAGATCGCCGTGATCACCCCCACCACAGCCTGGCGCCGCTTCGCCCGCAGATAACGCGCCGCAATAAAAAGTTCAAATCGCATCGAGTCTCAGCTTACTATCCAACCGCTCCTGCACGCGCCGAGCAACGCGAGGCCCCATACAATCCCATCACGCAAAACGGTACACACGCCACGAAGTGGCCGCGTCACGCGCGGTGAGCCCGTCCGGCAGGACAAGCGGCAGATAGAACCTACCGCACCGTTACCCGCGGCAGATTCCAATGCTGCCAGGCCGCTACCATCCGCAGCACAAAACAAACCCCCGCCCCCAGACTCATCGCCACTCCACGCTGCATCTTCGTCTTCAAACCCACCACCACAACCGTCGCCCCCGCCAACGCCGCGGCAGCATACACATCCGAGTGCAGCACCCCCGGAACCTGCGCCAGCAGCACGTCCCGCACCGTCCCACCCCCAGCTCCCGTCACCGCACCCATCATGATCGCCAGCAGCGGAGTAATCCCATACTCCAGCGCCTTACCCACACCGGCGACCGCAAACAAAGCCAGCCCAGCAGCATCGAGCGTAATCATCAAATGCACCGGCACCCGCTGAAACAGCGGATGAAAAAAGAAAACCGCGCCCCCACCAGCAAACGCCGTAGCCCCATACCGCCAGTCTCGAATGCTATTCGGCGGTATCGCCCCAATCAACAGATCGCGAATCGTCCCACCCCCAAGCGCCGTCACAAACGACAGCACCAACAACCCAAAGACATCCAGCCCCGCATCAATCCCAGCCAGCGCCCCTTCCACCGCAAACACAAACGTCCCGATCAAGTCGACCACCAGCAGCAACAGATCCTGGCTGTACTTCGGAAACCGCGCCGTCAGCCACCCCGACATCAGCGAACAACCGCCTTCACCGCCACCACATTCTCATACCGGTCATACACCCGCACCGCCAACACATGCTCCTTCGCATCCGCCACTGGCGCAGTTGCCGCAGGCACAGGCACCGTAAAGTCATACCGCTCCGTCAGTGAATCCGAGACCTTCCCCACCGGCTCCAGATACTGCCACGGCCCCGCATCCACGGAATACTCCGCATGTGCAATCGGCGATGCAGCATCCCGAGCCTCAAGCGTCGCATGAATCTTCAACGGCGTCCCCGCAACCAGCGTCGCCGTCAACACCCCAGGCACCGGCGGCGTGGTATCCACCACAAACACCTCACTCACCCGCTCCCCCGTCAGAGCCTCCGCATCCGTATGCACCGGCGCATCGCTCGCCACCACCTTCACCGCGTAACTCCCATCGGGCAGCAGCGCCGAATCGAAGCTGTACACCCTCTCCGAAATCTTGTCCTTCAGCAGTCGCCAGTTCGCCTCCCCCACCCCGCGATACCAGACCGCAAACATCAGATCATCGCCATTGTCGTCATGCGCCATCCACCGGACCGTCACGCCCGTCTTATCCTTCTGTGCCATCAGCGGAGCCGCATTCGCATCCGGTGAAAAGCTCACCACCGGGGGCGCTCCCGCAACCTGCGGAAAGGCCACCGGCACCGTGGTTGCAGTCGGCGCCGCTGGAGGTGCAGTCACCCGCGCTCCCGGCTGCACCACCACATCATCCACCACTGGAGCCACATTCTTCTGCAGATAATTCAACGCCATCGAATCGACCGTTCCGCCACTCCGCAGCACCGCCTTCCACTGCACAAACCGTCCCGCCGGCACGGCAAACGCCCCATCCGCGCCCACCTTGGCCCACTCACTCCACCCCATCAGCGGGCTCTCCACATTCCCGCTCCGCACAGACAGATCGAACCCCGATCCTGTCCCGGCCCTGACCTCAGCCCGCCCCCATTGCGCGAAGCCCTGGGCATCGAAGACCTCGCTCGTATACGTCGCCGCAGTCGCAACCCCATCGCCCAGTCGGAACACCTTCCCGCTGTTGCTGGTCGCCACCAGCAGACCATCCTTCACCGGAGCGAACGCCATCCCCTGCGCCGCCTCCAGATGCGCGACATCGGTAAATCGCCCCGCGGCATTGGTGTCCACCCGATACACCCGCCCACGATTTCCCGTAGCCGCCAGCAGACTCCCATTCCGCACTGCCAGCGCATACACCACGTCGTCTTTCAGCGTCAGCAATTTCTGTGGAGAGCCATCCACCGCAATCCGGTAGATCTCCGACCCATCCGGCACCAGCGTATTCGCGCCCGCCGCCGTCGAAGACCCCGGCTGAACAAATGTAATCGAAACCCCCACACTGCCCGACACCGGCAGCGGCGGCAGCGCCGTACGTCCCTTGGTCCCCACCCCGGCCGCGTACACATTCCCGGCCGCATCCATCGCCAGAGAAGTAATCTCCCGGCGCCCCGCCGCATACACCGCAAACGGCTTCGCCCCGGCCTCCCATGGAGCATATTTGTAGATCACGCCAGACCCATCCGACCCAGCCCATAGCGTCCCATCCGCCGCCAGCAACAAACAGCGAATATGCTGATCCGCCGTCTTGTACAAAACCTCCGCCTTCCCTCCACCCACGGGCACGCGATACACCACCGCCGGCGCTCCCGCCGCCACATACACCTCGCCGCCTTTGCCCACCGCCAAATCCCACAGATACTTCGGTTTCTCCTCCGTCACCGCCGGATCAAACACCACCATTGGCGCGGTCGCTTCGCCCGAAGCCGGTACCCGATACACCTTCCCATCCGGCGAAGTCGCAACCAGCAGGCTTCCATCCGCAGCCACACGCACCGCCTGCACCGCCAGCTCCTTCCCGCTGAAGATCTGCGAAGCCTTTCCCTCCGGCGTTACCTTCATCACCGCAGCCGAACCCGAGGTCGCCCCACCGAGCCCCAGGTAGCCATTCCCAGCGGCATCGCTCGCCATCGACCACACATAGCTCTTCCCAGTCGCATACACCAGCGAGTTAGCCGGCCCCGCCTCCAGCCGCCCATCGCTCCGAATCGCAACCCCTTCAGTCGAGCCCTTCTCCATCTCGTCGTAGCGACTCACGCTCCACAACTTCGTGCCCTGCGCGCTCGCCAACCCCGGCAGCAGGGAAGTCCCTGCCACCAATACCGCCACCAATATTCGTCGAATCATTCTGATCATGAGTCTATCTGCCGGAAACAAAAAGGGCGAGAGCCGAAGCCCTCACCCTTCCTTTGTCTTTCATCCGTGTCATCCGCGGGAATCCGCGGTCGTTTTTACAAGCTAGTTCGCCAGAACCGCCCGATACCGCACCTGGCTCTTTTTCACCTTGGCCACCGCATCATTCGCCTTCGCCATGGCAAATCGCTCCGTAATCGCCTTCACGTCATGCCGCGCCGCCACATCGAGCATCTCGAACAAATCCCTCGGACTCCCTGTCGGACTCCCCGAAACCGCCTTCTGCCCGCCGATCAGCGACATCGCCTGCACCTGGATCGGCGAAGGCGAAGCCCCCACGATGCACAGCATTCCCTTCGGCCGCAGAGCCGCCACATACGCCTGCCAGTCCTGGTCTGCGCTCACCGTCGACAGCAGCAGATCGAACGACCCGCCAATCTTCTTCAACGCTCCCGTATCCCGCGTATTCACGAAGTTGTGCGCTCCCAGCTTCCGCGCCTCCTCCTCTTTATCCTTCGAGGTCGAAAACGCCGTCACCTCCGCGCCAAACGCCTTCGCAAACTGAATCCCCAGATGCCCCAGCCCGCCAATCCCGATCACACCGACACGCGACGAAGGCCGCACCCCATGGTTCCGCAGCGGACTGTACACCGTAATCCCTCCGCACATCAACGGAGCGACATTTTCACTCTCCAGCACCTGCGGCACCGGGATTGCAAACTTTGAATTCACCCGAACCTTGTCGGCAAATCCGCCATTCCGTCCCACGCACGTAGGCTGCGACTTCGCGCAAAGATGTTCGTCCCCCTGCCTGCACCACTCGCAGATCCCGCAACTGTCCGCCTGCCAGCCCACTCCCACCCGCTCGCCCATCACCCGGTCCTTTACACCGGAGCCCACCGCCACCACCGTCCCCACAATCTCGTGTCCCGGAATGAACGGATACTTACTCATCCCCCAATCGTTATCGATCAGGAGAATATCGCTGAAGCAAACGCCGCAATGCGAGATCTTGATCTCAACCTCATTGGCGCCCAATGCACCGGGGTCGTATTTGTACGCCAACAACTGTGCACCGGCCGCGTGCACCCCAAGACCATGTATTTCACTCATTCGAAATCTTTCCCTTTTTTAGCGCCAGCATCTCGTCCGCGCTCGTCTCTGATGCTACAACACCCCGGCGGGCAAAAAAATCATACCGCCGGGGAATCGCACTCCCGCTGCAGCCGGCACGAAAAATTCAATCAACATTAACGCATTAATGCAACGCGCAACCCACCTGCTTCACCAAGCCCTACTTCACCAACAGGTTCAACACCTGAGACCCGCTCACCGCATATCCCGCCTCCGCCGACCCAGCCTCCACCACGCTCTCGCCCGTCAGCTGCATCTTCTGTGCGTCCTTCAACGGCTCCAGCACATTCGCCATCGAGAGCGGAACCCCCGGCAGTGCCTCGCCCTCGAGCACCGCCTGCGTCGCATGGTCCAGCAGCGTCACGTAGACCCGGTTGTTCGCATGCATGCGATTCATTGCGGCCACCATATCGGCCAACCCGACTTGCTGCTGTGTCCCCGTCCGCGTCGTCAATCGGTCTACCGTCGCGCCATCGCTCACCACCACCCGCATCAAGCCCGGCGTCAGCTCCGCCGGCAGCTTTACCTTCACCCGTATCATCCGCGCCTCGGCCTGGTAAGGATGCAGCGTAGCCTCCACCTCAATCTCATCTCCCGCATGCGCGTCGATCCGGCTCAGCCGCGCCGACTCCAGCACCGCCGTCATCCGTGCGGGAATGGCTTCGGCCTTAAGCTTCACCCCCGTCACCACCGGCTGCTCCAGCGCATTGCCATACACCCTGCTGAACCGGTCGTTCACCAGCAACGCCGCATTGATCGTGCCCGGGAAGAGCTCATTCTGCGCCATCATCCCCTGCATCCGCACCGGCGACAGCCCCTTGACGTCGATCTCCCCCGTCAACCGGTAACTCATCTCCTCCGCCGCCGTGTTATTCGTCTGCAGACTCTGATACACCGACACCAGCATCGTCGAAGGCGTCAGCTGCCGGTTGTCCAGCACCTCGAAGTGAAGCGTCTTCGGCGCAGCCTGCGCTTTGTCCACACCCGGCGGCGGCACCACCTCCACCTCTACCGGAATCATCCGCGCCTTCAGGCCAAACTGCCCCATAATCGCCGACGCCCGATCCTCGGTAAACGCCCCCACCGTCTCCGTCGTGTTAATAATCTTGAACGCATTCAAGGGCGACGCGAGCGAAGCCAGCACCTCCGCCTTGGTCATCGGCATATCCACCGGTCCGTACTGTGTAATCGGGTGCCCACAGGCCAGCAGCCGTTTCGGGTCGACATACGTGACGGTACAGGTCCCCGCCATCGAAAGGTCTCCCCGCACCAGCACCGCGCTCACCGCACTGCCCGGGACGAGAGGCTCCGGCTGCACCGCGGTCGGGTCCGCCCCGCCCAACCCCGCCACCGGCGTCAATCCCAACGCCCGGAACCTGTCCCCAAACCGCTCCACCGCCTCCGCGCTGAATCCGCCAAACACCAGCGGAGTCTCCATCGCCCGCATCTCGGGCTGATCATGTTTCGAAAAACTATTGCCCGACGGGGAACTCGCGCCCGACCCAGAAAAAAGGTTGTCATCCTGACCCTGAGCTGCTCGAAGGGGAAGAGCCTGCCCTGAGCTTGCCGAAGGGACCCCTGTATTTTGTCTTTGCGTCTCGGCGGCTATATTGCTTCCCCCGGCAGCCCCATTCCCATCCCTTACCTGCAGCATCGACTCGATCGGCGTAATCCCCGCGATCGGCTCTTTACTGAACTGCCCTATTCGATAACTCAACGCCCCCACCAGCCGCCCGTCGATATAGACTGGGCTCCCGCTCATCCCCGCCACCACGCCCGTGTACTCCGGCTTGTCTCCATGCAGCCGCGCCAGGATCATGTCCTGCCCCGGCCCCAGCGCATCTTTCAACAGCCCCAGAATCTCCACCTGCATTGGCTCCGGGTTCACCCCCTCGAAGACCGTATAAGCAACGCCCTTCATCCCGCGCTTTACCTCAGACAGAGGAAAAAACTTCGTCACCGCCGGAGCAGCCGCCGGCATCGCCACCGGAACCCAGCCCCCCGCCGAGCCCGACGCAGCCATAGCTACCGCAGGCGCCTGCCCCGCCCCCGCGGACCAAACCCCACCCAACAGCATCCAGCCCACGGCCAGGCCGTGCACCCAACGTCGAGTCTTTATCGAAGAGATCACGTCTACAAGACTACTAGAGCAGACTATAGTCCATCGCAATCCCCGACGGAAGCCGCCGCCAGATCCCGGTTGCTCCGCAAGAATCAAACCTTGCTGTCGTCCTTAAATCTTGCTGTCGTCCTTTTGTTGTCATTCCGCAGCGCAGCGAAGGAATCTGAGGTTGTCTTTGCCCTTGCCTTTCTTGTTGTCATTCCCGAAGAGCCTGCCCTGAGCGAAGCCGAACGGGGAATCTGCTTTTCCCCAACCACCCAACCACCCAACCCACAACCACCCAACCCAAAACCCGGCTCTCACCAACGCCCGGCAAAGTCGTCCAATTAAATCGGAGTAAAGTTTCAGATGATGACTATCCACCCTCACCATCCGGCCCCCCTCCTTCTCCTCGCCGCCTGCACCCTTCTTCTCCCGCTGCCCAACGCCCGTGCCCAAACCACTCCGCCCCCGGCCCAGCAGCAGAAGCCCGCCCAGCCGCCCCCCGACGACGCCGGCCCGCAGACCGACAACGGCAGCATCGTCCTCAAGAAAAAGAAGGAGGCGGAAGAACCAGCCCCGGCCCCCGCCGCCCCTGCCGAGCCCAAGGTCAAGAACCCCAATGGCGATACCTACTCCCTCCGCATCGACGTCCCCATCGTCAACATCGACGCCAACGTCATCCTCGACAAGACCCACCAGTTCGTCCCCGGCCTCAAGGCCAACAACTTTTTGATCCTCGAAGACGGCGTCCCCCAGACCATCACCAGCGTCCGCGTCGCCCAGACCCCCATCACCGCTGTCATGCTGCTCGAGTTCGCCGCCAACAGCTACTACCTCATCAACGACATGCAGAACGCCTCCTACTACTTCTTCCGTTCGCTGCGTCCCGAGGACTACGTCGCTGTCATGACCTATGACCTGCGCACCCACATCCTCACCGACTTCACCAACGACAAAAACACCGTCGCCCAGTCCCTCCAGTCCCTCATCATCCCCACCTTCTCCGACACCAACCTCTTCGACGCCCTCTACGAGACCCTCGACCGCTGCAGCCGCATCGAAGGCCGCAAGTACATCATCCTCATCGGCTCCGGCCGCGATACCTTCTCCAAGCTCACCCTCGACAAGATCCTCGCCAAGGTAAAATCCAGCACCAACACCACCATCTTCACCATCGGTACCGGCGCTCTCGTCAACGAGATGAGAGGCGGTGGTGGAGGCATGAGTTCCAGCATCCGGGAGATGGACTACCTCCAGGCGCAGAACCAGCTAAAGACCTTTGCAGCAATGACCGGCGGCATGAGCTTCAGCCCGATGTTCCAAGGCGCACTCCCCGACGTCTTCGCCGATATCAACAACTCCATCCGCAACCAGTACGTCCTCACCTACCGCCCCACCAACAACAAGAACGACGGCAGCTATCGCAAGGTCAAGGTCCTCCTGGTCGACAACGAAGGCCACCCCCTGCGCATGCAGGACGAAAAAGGCCACCCCCAGAAGTACTCCGTCATCGCCCGCGACGGCTACAACGCCAAACTCCCCGTCGAATGACCGGCGGAGATCTCTGACCGTCGCGTAGGTTTTTTGGCCGACACGTAGTTTTTGACCGGCACGTAGGTTTTTTGGCTTGTCATCCTTCGCAGCAGGCGGAGGATCTGCTTTTGTCTTCGCTTTTGCCCTTGCCTTTGTCTTTGCCGTCGCTCTTGCCTTTGTCTTTGCCGTCGCTCTTGCCTTTCTTGTTGTCATTCCCGAAGGGAATCTGCTTTTTGCCCCCGCCCAGGCACGAACAATCGGGTGCCCCAGCCTGCGCGCTTCTGCGAAGGTCGGGAAAGCAAACCCTCCCGCAACCAAACCCTCTCCGCACGTCCAACGGCGAAAAAAGAACCCCCCAAAAAGACGTCATTTCGACCGGAGTGGAGAAATCCGCTTTCCCAACTCAAGCCGCCACGCTTGACAAACACACCCCTCAGAAAGCCCGTCCCACCAGCCAGCCGCGCAACTTGCGAGACAGAAGTCCAGACTTAAAGTCTCTGGATCGGAGACTTTACACACTTTTGACAGGAGTGGGGGGTACCCACCAACCCCAAGGGTGTAATACTCAAATCCAATGCGTATAGCCTCCCTCCAGCCCTCCATCACCATCACCCTCGCCGCCCTCAAAAAACTCGACGCCCTCTGCGCCTGCACAAAATATTGCCTCGAAGCCCTCCCCGAACTAGCCGCACAAAACCCCCACATCCTCCACGACAGCTGGACCGCCAACACCGACGAAATCCTGGCCACAAAACCGGACCTGATCCTCGCCAGCGTCCCTTACCGCATGGAATCCCTAGCCGCGATCCTCAAATCCGGCCTCCCCGTACTGACCCTGGCCCCCCACTCCCTCGCCGACGTCTACAAAGACATCCGCCTCATCGCCGCAGTAGTCGACGCCCAACCCGAAGCCGAAGCTCTCATCACCCAGATGCAATCCGCCATCGCCTCCACCCGCCAGCGCAGCGAACGCCGTACCAAAACCCCCGTCGTCTACTGCGAAGAGTGGGGCAAGCCCCTCATCCACTCCCAATCCTGGGTAGCCGAACTAGTCGAAGCCGCCGGAGGCCAATATCTCGGCACACCAGGCTCTCACACCACACCAGAAGACATCGCCACCGCCGACCCCGACGTCCTCCTCTTCGCCTGGTGCGGAGCAGGGAATCGCGTCCCCCTGGATCGCATCATCACCCAACGCAACTGGCAATCCCTCAATGCCGTCCGCGAGCGCAGAGTCTTCTGCATCCCCGACCAGTACCTCAACACCCCCGCCCACACTCTCCTCGAAGGCCTCGCCTGCATAGCCGCCACCACCCACCCCGACCTCCACCCACCCCACCCCGAACTAATTCAACTTCGCGAAACACAGATCACCGCGGCCGAGGCATCGTCAGATCCAGATCCTTCCCCAGCATCTGCTTGGTCAGCAAAATAATCTGTCCCACATGCTGTTGCACATGTCCCACCACCTGGTAAATCGCCTCCAGCACACTCACGTCGCGCCCTTGTGGATGCACTCTCTCTGTCATCCTCTCCGCTGGAACGGCGGCAATTACCGACTTCGCCTCGTCCATCGTCGCTTCGAATAACGCAATCAACTCTGCTCCACTCATCCCGCCACCAGCGCTGAACTCCTTATCCCGAACCCTCACATCCGGCGCACCGCCCACGCCATGCATGATCCACTGCCGGGCATTCCCGCAAAGATGCAGCACCAGATTTCCCACGGCATTTTCGTACGCTCCCTGCCGCTGCCAGATCTGCTCCTCCGACAACTTCTTCACGCATGCCACGAGGTAATCTGTCGTCTGCCCCAGCCTGCGGCTCGACACATTCACAAAGTCAGCGGCGATCTCGTTCTCCAGGGTGTCCATCGTCGCATTCTAGTCTGCGAACCCACCACTGGGAGATGCGGTGCGCAACGTTGACCTTATCTCCCCCACCTCGTACACTCTAAAAGGCAGCCAGTAATCCCATCCTCTGCGGCTCCTTCAATCTGTTGCCCCCTCGTTCAATGGTAGGACAGTCGGCTCTGAACCGATCAATCGGGGTTCGAATCCCTGGGGGGCAACCAAGACCGCACTTCCTCGCACTTCCCCAGACCTCCCCGAACACTAAATAGTTCAATAAAAACAATAACTTAGATGAAAATAGCGTTCAGGGACGTTCGCGGAGGTGCGCCTCTAGCCGGGCTTTTCTGTGGGCATTATTGTGGGTATCGTAGAGGGAAACTGTGGGCATCGAAAAACTCCCACGGTTTGGAGGCTCACGGTATGGCACTCACGATCAAGGAAGTCGACAACGCAAAGTCCAATGGTAAGCCGTACAGGCTGGCTGATGGCGGCGGGCTATGTCTGTTCGTGGCACCTACGGGCGTCAAGCTTTGGCGGTGGCGCTATCGCTTCAATGGCAGGGAAAAGACGATGTCGTTCGGGGAATACCCGGTCGTCACGCTCAAGGACGCCCGGGATCAGCACTATGCGGCCCGCAAGACGCTGGCCGCCGGCGTGGATCCAATGGCCGAGCGGAAGGCAAAATCTGAGGCACAGAAGGAGGAGATCAAAGCCCGGCAACGCGAATCTGAAAGCAGCTTCGAGAAGGTCGCTCGCGAATGGTGGAGCTGGTGGTCTGACGGCAAGTCTCCGCGGCACGCCGAAACCGTGCTCCGGCGGTTGGAGGCCGACGTTTTCCCTGCTTACGGCCACAAGCCCATTGACACGGTGACGGTCACCGACATCCGGAAGCTCATGCTTGCGGTGGCGGCACGAGGTGCAAGAGATGTAGCCAAACGCATTCATGAGACCTCGGGGCAGATCTTCCGGTATGCGATCACCAACGAAATTGCCATCCGAAATCCCGCAGCCGACTTCAAGACCAGGGATATTCTGGTTCAGGCCAAGACAGAGAACTTTGCTCGTGTGAATGTAAGGGATTTGCCGGAGTTACTGGCGAAGATGGACGATTACAACGGAGATGCCCTCACGCGCTTTGCTCTGAAGCTCATTGCCTATACCCTCGTGCGAACCAGCGAACTCATCGAGGCGCCGTGGCTGGAATTCGACCTCGATAATGCGCGCTGGGTAATTCCGCCGGAGCGGATGAAGATGGCCACGCCGCACATCGTCCCCTTGTCACGTCAGTCTGTGGAGATATTGCGGGCGCTCAGACTGCTCACAGGCAATGGCAAACTGATATTTCCGGGTGCCAATGACAAGAAGATTTCCATGAGCAACAACACGATTCTGGGTGCTCTGTACCGACTGGGCTATCAAGGTCGTATGACTGGACATGGATTCCGCGGGTTGGCATCAACTATCCTGAATGAGAGTGGTTTTGATGAAGCGCACGTTGAATTGCAACTCGCCCACATGAAGCGCAACAAAGTGGCCGCGGCCTACAACCACGCGAAGTATCTCAAACAGCGCACTGTCATGATGCAGTGGTGGGCTGATTATCTGGATGGCCAGTTAGCCCACGGCAGGAAGGTATTCGCGGCGTAGGCGGCAAGCAGTCTGCGATTCCAGCAAAGCCCGTAGGCCGCTCAGCAGTATTATGCGGTCCTATCGTGACGCACGTACACGCTCTATGGCCCACTCCCTGACCTCGGATCTTACCCACGCTACCGTACGTCACTCTTCTCGCGAGACAGATCGGGGAGTGCTGTATTTCTGATAGGAGCGCTTGGCATGTGATCAGTCGTTTCCATCTGTCACCTCCTCAAGATCGAATGAGAGTCCATTGTGGCTGACTCCTACGGGTTTCTGGGGGCGGGGTCTTCTCGCGAGGAATTGGGGCGAGGAAGCTTTACCTCTTCGGTTGCTGGGTCCGTTTGCACGGTTTCACATAAAAAGAGCGAGAGCTTCGAAATCAGGAATCTCATCAGAAGTGAGCTTCGAGGTTAGCGACCCTCGTCATTGCGTCGCGGCGTGTTCTCCAGTGATGTCATGTACTTGATCTTCACGTTTGTCATAAATTCCCTCACTTCTTGCGATTTGTTTCCCTCTGGTTCGGAGCCCAAAAGTCGGTCCTCCAGTTCGTGCCAAAGGTTTAGCTCAGCTCCGAAACTCGGTCAAATTTGATGTGGCTTTGGGAAACTTCCTTTGGAGAATGACGGCGAAAACCCTGGAACGAGGAGGACGCACGCGGAATGCCACCCGGTTTTTGTCATCCCGTTCTGAGAGAGGCGCAGATTCTGACTGACCTGTCGTTCGCATCGATTAACCAGGTTTTAAGTCAGCCGTTTGCTGACTTCGCGTTTGAAGGAGAGGCATGTGATGGGACGCTCGAAACATCTCGCAATTGCCGTGGCAATATCTGTCCTGGATTCCATCGTGGGCTTGCTCTATGGGGTGAATATGGCGGACATGGTCGGGTGATTTCTGGGTCAGCAGCACTTTGTCCCAGTCTTTTTGGTGGCCATGTCCCTTGCGGATATATAGATAGGCCCTTGGCGGACGGCGACGTGAGTCTGCGGTATCGAGCTGCCACATGACTTGGCGGCGACAGCCCGTGAATTGACGGAGGGTATCGAAGGCGCGACATAGATGATGGTTTCGAGTTCTCCGAATTTGACCGAGTTTTCCACCCGCGATAATGTCTGCCCCAAGAAGAAACCACGGTTTCTTCAAATCATGGCTTGAGCGAGAGTGAACAGAATGCGAATCGCAAAAGAAGAAGTCGTCGCGGGTCATTCAGCATTGCGGGTGCGCGGGTTTCTGAGGAGGTTCGAGTGTGGCTTTTTCATGCTTTCTGCAGCTGAGAGCTTTATGCAACTCAAATCACGGCAGGCGAAAAAGTTTATCAACGATATGGTCGCGCTCGAACTCATAGTGATCACAATGCCTTTCAAGAACGAAGCAGCCTTCCAGGTTGCAGCGCGAGGTCATGCATTTGCGAATGCAATGGCTGCGAAGCCAATTTCCCGAGGAACAGCAGAACGGGTCCTAAGAGAGTTTATGGATCGCATGAATGCTGTAAACGCTTCAAAAGAATATGCGTTTGGAATTAGGAGCGCTATTTTGTTTGGCAGCATGCTGTCATGTGCGGATAGGTTGGGCGATGTTGATGTCGCTATAGATTTGCAGCCTCGCATCTCGGATTCCGCCAAATTTAGACACCAATGTGACCACCGCAGGCATTCGGCGCAAGCGCAGGGAAGAGCATTCTCTAATGCAATTGACTGGGTGACGTGGCCTAAGAGAGAAGTGGTGCTACAGCTGAAGGCGCGCTCTCGTAGCCTAAGCTTGCATGAATTCGATCAATTGATTCAGATGGAGAATCTTCGCTATCGCATACTTGTTGGGGACGCCGACCTCATAGCCAGTCAGATTCCTATTGGGCGTGCTGTATGAGGATATTGTGCTATGGAATTTGGACAGTGCTTAACCATGCGCCAAATGTGGAGAAACACCAAGCAATCAGAGAGGCATAATTTCCGGAAATTACCCCCCAAAAAATCATGGAGATGTCTTCTCGGGAGCAACCTTCGGCTGTTAACCGAAGGGTTGTAGGTTCGAGTCCTACCTCAGGAGCCATATTTATCAACCACTTGAAACACCCCCTTCCATAAACTTCACCGAACTTCACCGAATTGCTTCCGGACCCCGCGCTTCCGCGCGTGCACTTCTGATGTTCCGACCCCTCAGTCCGAGACCCTCGACCGCTGGCGTCCAGCCATCCAGGACCGACGTGGCGTGAGAGTTGACCGCGCGCATCACGCTCTCCTCGACCACCTGTACGTACACGTTGCCGGTCGTCGTAATGCTGGCGTGGCGTAGCGCACCCTGGGTATCCTTCAAGGTTCCGTGGTTCTGCAGGTGCGTTCCCAGGGACCGCCGCATCACCTGGAAGGTGACCAGGCTATCCGGAATCCCCAGCTTGCGAGCGATCGGACGGATCCGCCATGCGAGGAAGTTCTTGGCCTCGCGCGGCACGGCCTCGCCCTTGCGTTCGCCCCGTCCGAAGGTGGGAAACATCAGTGCCTCCGGAGACGGGTCCCGACAGAGCCTCCGCCAGGCCTCGATGACCGGACGAACCGGTTCGGGAACTGGAATCGGCGCTCGGCTCGCCTTCGACTTGAGCCGTCCCTTCTGAGTTATCGCACAAGTAATGACGAAGGTTAAAGAGTCTATTCGGACACCTCGGAACGCTCGAAGGCGCAAGTCGTCAAAAGGCCAACGGGTCGGCTACCTGCGCGTCAGCTCGCTGGATCAAAACGAGGTCCGCCAGCTCGAAGGGCTGGCCCTAGACAAAACATTTACCGACAAAGCCTCCGGCAAGGATGTGAAGCGACCCCAATTGGAGGCCATGCAGAGCTTCGTCCGCGATGGCGATACGGTGTTTTGCCACTCGATGGACCGGTTGGCCCGGAACCTTGATGACTTGCGGAGAATAGTGCTGGGTCTGACAGAGCGGGGCGTCCATATTGTCTTTGTGAAGGAAAACCTGACCTTCAGCGGCGAGGATTCGCCCATGTCGAATCTGTTGCTGAGTGTCATGGGGGCGTTTGCTCAGTTCGAGAGAGAGCTAATCCGCGAGCGCCAGCGTGAGGGAATTGCGATCGCAAAAAGGGAAGGGAAGTACACCGGCAGAAAGCCATCGTTGTCACCAACTCGCGCGGCCGAGTTGCGGCGGCGAGTCGCCGATGGGGACTTGAAGGCTGCGCTTGCTCGTGAGTTCGGCATCAGCCGGGATACGCTATACCGGTATGTTCCCGTCAAAAAGCGCCGGGCTAGGAAGTTTGGAAAATGAATTGTGTGCAGGGAATCGGAGGAGGGAAACGATGACTGAATCGGAGATGCAAGCGGAGCTGGAGCGCCTGCGGGCTGAGAATGCCCAGCTCAAGAGCAAAGACAAGGGCGGCCTCAGTTTGAAGGTGAGCGAGAAAGGCGGGGTCTCTCTGTACGGCATGGGCCGCTTTCCGGTTACGCTCTACAAAGAGCAATGGCTGCGCATCCTGGCGAGTGCGCCGGAGATCGAGGCGTTCATCCGTGAAAACGACTCTAAGCTGAAAACGAAGGAGTAGGCTTTGAAGAAAGGGGTTCAGACCGCAATTTGCTGTCCCCTGCGGGAAGGAGAAGATCCTCGCCCTGGGCCTCTGCGCGACCTGCTACACGCTGAAACGGCAGGATGCCGAGTATTTTGGCGGCCTGCGAGAGCAGGTCTTAGAGCGCGATGGATACGCTTGTAGGGTGCGTGGTGATCCCGATCCTGGAGTCCATCATCGGAAACCGGGCAAGTCTCTGTTGCATCTGATGATCGCTCTCGGTGCGGGATGTCACGCTAAGGTCCACCGGACGAAGGTGGTCCTTACGGAGTTTTCGCCGCTTCTGCTGGTTCTGTGGCGAGAGCAGCACCCCGAAGGCCACGAACAAACGTACATCGATTTCAACGTTCGCAAACCACCGGCTCAGAGTGTGCCACTGAACTTTGAACCCGCCCGGAAGGATTAAGCTACCGACCCATGCCGTCTAAGGCGTGACTTGCCGAAAAATGTGAGCAGGTCTAGACTACAGAACCGATGCGCTATTTGAGCATGGCTGACCTGCATATCGCCACCATTCGAGTGCGGACGGCCTACTGACGCACTACATCACTGCGACGTCCTCCTGCGCTTTGTGCTCAAGCCACTCGTAATCATAAGCTTCATGATCCATCACCGGGGATTTGATGAAGTTCTGCGTCAACGGAGGAGATTGTATCTGCCACTCGAGGCCCGTAGCCTGCCATGGATTGTTGCCCGCAATCTTGCCATACTTCAGCGACCAGAGCAGATAGATCATTGGCATCGCATATCCCACTCCCAGGACCGTCGCGCCTGCTGTCGAAATAACGTTCAGGACTTGAAACTCCGGTGGATACGAATGATACCGGCGCGGCATGCCCAGGTAGCCGAGGACAAACTGAGGAAAGAACGTTAGGTTGAAGCCGATGAAGATGGTCACTGCCGAAAGCTTCGACCACAACTCCGGATACATGCGGCCGGTGATCTTCGGCCACCAGAAGTGAATTCCCCCCAGGAATGCCATCAAGGTGCCACCGACCATGATGTAGTGGAAGTGAGCTACTACAAAGTAGGTCTCTGTGAGATGGATATCCATTCCCAGCGATGCGAGAAACACACCCGTCAGGCCTCCGATCGTAAACAACCCGATAAACCCGAAAGCGTAAAGCATCGGCGCTTCAAACGTGATCGAGCCTTGGCTCAAAGTCGCGGCGTAGTTGAAGATCTTGATCGCCGAAGGAACAGCCACCAGCATCGTCAGTAAGGAAAAGATAAGCGCAGAGTATTGCGACACCGACATGATGAACATGTGGTGCTCCCAAACAAAGAAGCCGAAGGAGGAGATGGCTACAGAGGAAAACGCAACGGCGGTGTATCCGAATATTCTCTTGCGGCTAAATGTGCTGACAATCTCCGACACAATGGCGAATCCGGGCAAAACCATGATGTAGATGCCAGGGTGTGAATAAAACCAGAACAGGTGTTGAAAGAGCAGAGGATCTCCGCCTTTGGTGGGATCGAAGACTCCGATGCCAAATAGCCGTTCCAGAGCGATCAACGTCAGCGAGATGGCGAGCACAGGTGTTGCGAGCACCATGATGATGGAAGCCGCATAGTGCGACCAGACAAACAGTGGCAGACGGAACCATGTCATTCCGGGGCAACGCATGCGATGAATCGTGACGATGAAGTTGAGACCGGTGAAGATCGAACTGAAGCCGGCGACAAAGATTCCGGCGGCGGTCGTGATCACGTGCGTGTTCAGGTAGTGTGTCGAAAGAGGCGTTGTGAACGTCCATCCCGTATCAACGCCGCCGAGCGTAAGCGATATCAGGACAAACACGCCGCCTGCGACCAGCAGATACCAGCTCAGCAGATTCAGCTTCGGAAAAGCCAGGTCTTTGGCACCGATCATGATCGGGATAAGCAAGTTGCCAAGTGTGGCCGGCACCGACGGAATCAGGAAGAGAAAGATCATGATGATTCCATGCATCGAGAACAGCTTGTTGTAAGTGTCCGACGCCACCAGGTCCGGCTGCGGTGTCAGCAATTCAAGTCGAATCAGCCCCGCGAACGTGCCACCAATCAGAAAGAAAAACGTGATGGTAATCAGGTACAGGATGCCTATTCTTTTGTGATCCTGTGTCAGTAGCCAGCCTTTAAGACCGTGCTCATCAGTGAGGAAACTCCGCCTCGGAAGCGCAGCAGTTGTTTGGTCCGGCAGGGAGATGATCGTGTCAGCAGCGGCCATAAGAACTTGTCCTCGCGGTCGGAGATTGAATCCATCGACGAAGACAGTATGCGAAGTTTGTTCTAGGCGGGTCTTGAACGAAATTGCTGAGAGTAACGGCCCGGAGTAGTGCCCAGGAAAGATCGGAACACGCGGTGTAAATGACTCTGGTCCGCGAATCCACATTGCGCAGCTACATCAGCGATCGGTAAAGTCCGGAGCAACTGCTTTGCACGCAGGATTCGTTGCTGCAGTTGGTAGGCGTGCGGAGTCAGACCGAACCGCTGGCGAAATAATCGAAGAACATGAAATTTGCTAAGTCCTGCAATCTGAGCAAGCTCTGCGAGAGAGACATTGCGGACCAGATGCTCGTGGAGATAGTCTCGCACCCCCACCAGTGCGGCGGGAGCCGCAGTCGAAGTCTTCGGCACACTCCATGAACCGGCGACCGTTAGCAGGTAGGCAAAGGCCCTTACAAAGCGGCTCTCGACCTCCAGCGCGGGAGCCCCGGAATCGAAACTCTTGTGCGCCGCGAGCAGGCAAGTCCTGGCATGAACGTTATTCAGAACAGCTGTACGGAAATGCAGGCTTCCCGACCCGCTGTTCCGGGATGAGGGAGCGATCTCCCTGAAGGTGCTCTCTGGGACATAGAGCATGCGGAAACCAAATCCGCGCTCGTCAAAACCTTGTCCTGTATGCACTTCTCCAGCATTGAGAAGAACGACTTCTCCCTGCGTCGCACGGTGAACGGCTCCGCCATACTCAAACTGTTCGACTCCGGCATCAATGAGACCGATCGCGAACTCGTCGTGCAAATGCGGTGCGAATGCGTATTCAAAGTAGCGAGCATGAAGAACCTCAATGCGTCCGGCTATGTCGATGGTCGAACACCGGGTTTGTTCCTTCATGCCTCCTCCGGGCGGAAGCTATTCTTCTTAAAGTTTAGATGCTCGGAATCATTCCAAAACCGCAATTTCGTCCAAGACAGGTCTTCCTGCGGCACATACGCATTTCGGGCGGGAACGCTGGAACCTTCAAGAGTAATCGGAACGCTTGGCAACTCAGGCACGGTATTTCCTTCCAATCAAGCTCAAACCCAGTCT
>DATMPD010000008.1:0-10319 GCA_035567955.1 Edaphobacter sp. | reverse complement strand
GTGTTATAGCCCTTCTTCTTGAGGACGCCCTTGAGGGTGTGGAAGACCTCGGTTCCCCAGCGGAGGGCGTCGGAGAAAGTCTCGGCGCCGACGGGCATGACCATGAACTCCTGGAAGTCGACGTTGGAGTCGGCGTGGGAGCCGCCGTTGAGGATGTTCATCATGGGCGTGGGGAGCAGGCATGCGTTGACGCCGCCGAGGTAGCGGTAGAGCGGGAGCTTGAGAGCTTCGGCGGAGGCGCGGGCGCAGGCCATGGAGACGGCGAGGATGGCGTTGGCGCCTAGTTTGGATTTGTTGTCGGTGCCGTCGATGGAGATCATGGTGGCGTCGATGAGGCGCTGGTTGGAGGCGTCCATGCCGGTGAGTTCGGGGCCGAGGATGGTTTCGACGTTTTCCACGGCGTGCAGGACTCCTTTGCCGAGATAGTGATCCTTGTCTCCATCGCGGAGCTCGACGGCTTCATGCTCGCCGGTGGAGGCTCCGCTGGGAACAGCGGCGCGGCCTTTGGCTCCACCGTCGAGCAGGACGTCGGCTTCGACGGTAGGGTTGCCACGGGAGTCGAGGATTTCACGTGCGTGAATAGAGACGATCTCGGTCATGTTGCTCCTGTATTTGGGTTGGCTTGATGCTGCGAAATGTTGGGCTACGACGCGATGGTTCAACCGTTCGTTTAACTTTGGGCGACGATCGACTGGAACGGTGCGGCCTCCGGTGAGGGAGATGGATTGCACCAGGTCTCGGTCGGATGAGGTCACCTGACAAATTTTAGCAAGGGTTTGGATATACCGCCTTTGGGGAGTATGAATCCTAGGTAACTAGCGGTGTAATGCTGCAAGGGTTAACAACGGAGGGAAGCGGATTTCTCCACACCACAGCGCTCCGGTCGAAGTGACAGAGGTTGACAACGATCGCTTAGGAGCGTTGAAGGGCTTATTAGCAGGGTCGATTCCCTGCCGGGGATTTTGCTCCGTGGACGAGGCCGGAGTTCTAACCTTTTTAGTAACCAGGTGTGCTGTTGCTTGAGAAGCACTCGAAACTGTTTTATGAGGATACCGCTATGACGTTACGCATCACGACCGCCGCTCTTGTTCTTGCTGCTGCCCCTGTGTTCGCCCAGACCAGCGGGGTTTCGCGCCCTGATCCAGCACCGATTACAAGTGATGATGTGGCGCCGGCGCCGAAGCCGGCGACGCCTGCGTTGACACCCAGGCCGAGTGCGGCGATACCGATGACACCTGCTCCTGCGCCGACGGAGGTGTATGGACCGTATGTTCCGTATACCGGGCCAAAGGGGGCGAGTGCGCCGGTGGCGACGCACGTTGCGCCGGTGGAGAATCCTGAGGACGCGATGATTGTGGTGAGTGTTCCGGAGCGCTCGGGTGAGCTGCGGGAAGGGACGCTGCTGAAGACGAAGATGATCAGTACGCTCTCGACACAGTCTACGGTGACGGGAAGCCGCTTCACCGCGGAGGTGACGGAGCCGATCGAGAGAGATGGCAAGGTGATTATTCCCGTGGGATCGATTCTCGAGGGGCGGGTGACGGAGGTGCATGGAGGAAAACGGATCTCGGGCGGGGCGCTGTTGCATCTGGAGACGAGCAACGTGACGCTGCCGGATGGGACGCACTATATAGTCCACGCGCAGGTGATCGATACAGGCAACAGCGACTTCAACGTGTCGGACGAAGGGACGTTGAAGAAGAAGGGCAACGTGAAAGAAACGCTTGTGGTGATGGGAGGCGTGACTGGAGCCGGTGCAGCAACCGGTGCAATGCTTGGAGGCGGAGTAGGGGCCGCTGTGGGCGCAGGCATTGGTGCCGGCGTGAGCACGGTGATCTGGTTCAAGCAAGACCGGCAGGCTACGCTGCCTAAGGATGTGAAGTTGGTGTTCAGCCTGACGGCGCCGATGATTTTGACGCCGTTGAATGGGCCGGCGATCAGCAGGGTGAACCCAGGTGGTGCGGACGCTGTTCACACGGCGCAGTAAATCGTCGCGCGTGCGTTGACCCTGGCTGCAGCGTTGGGTAGGGTTAGGGTAGATGGACGATTTTTACTCGGAGACGCTGAGAAGACTGCTGAACGACGGGTGGATGGGGCTGGGCAGCAGCGTGCTGGTGGTCTGCGGGGCAGGCTATGACCGCGATGTTTTTCATGGGCTGGGGTTTCGCCGGGTTACGATCTCAAATCTTGATTCCCGTCTTGCTTCCCGGATAGATGGAAGTGAGTTTGCTCCCTACCCGTGGAGCCTGCAGGATGTGGAGAGTCTCGGCTTCGAGGATGGCGCGTTCGATTTCGTGGTGGTGCATCAGGGTTTGCACCATTGCCATTCGCCGCATCGCGGGTTGCTGGAGATGTACCGGGTAGCGAGAGTGGGGGTGCTGGCGTTCGAGCCGCGGGATACCAGGCTGGTGCGTATGGGAGTGAAGCTGGGGTTCGGTCAGGAGTATGAGATTGCCGCGGTGGCGGGCAACGGGTTAAAGGCGGGCGGAGTGGGCAATAGCTCTACGCCGAACTTTATCTATCGATGGACGGAGCGAGAGATCGAGAAGACAATTCGGACGTTCAGTCCGGCAGGGCGAGCGGAGTTTCGGTACTTCTCTGCCCTGCGCGTGCCGAAGGAGCGGATGCGGTCGATGAAGAACCGGCTGGTGGCTGGGTCTTTGCAGGCGTTGTTGCCGCTGGTGCGGTTGTTTGCGAAGGTGTTTCCGCGGCAGAGCAATTGCTTTGCGTTTGCGATTACGAAGGTGCGGGAGTTGCATCCGTGGATGACGGATGAGGCTACGGTGAACGCGGAGTGGGTGGGGCGGCGGTATGAGGTGGGTGGCGGCAGGTAGAAAAGCGGATTTCTCCACTTCGCTTCGGCCGAAATGACATCGTTTGGGGCGGGTAATGACCCGTTGGTGAAGACGTTAATCGCGGACCTGGGCGAGCAGGCGCTTCCAGTTTTTCTGGTTGCGGCGGTAGGACTTCTTCAGGTCTTCAAGGATGCGTTCAAAGTCTCCATGGCCGCTGAGGTTGCGCCAGGCAGGGTTTTTGCTGAACCATGGGTAGTTTTCGTTGCCGAGATAAATGGAGCGGCGCAGCCAGTGGAGGGCTTCGGACTCGTCGCCCTCCACGGCGAAGTAAGTGGCGAGGCGGTAAGCCATCTCGCTGTCGGCTTCGGCGGCCGAGAGGGTTTCGTCGACGATGAAGGTGGAGGCCTTTTCGCGGTCGCCCAGCTGAGCGTAACAGAGGGCGATCGTTGGGTAGACGATGCGGAGGCTGGCGTCGTCGCGGATTACGTTTTCGAGGGTTTCGATGGCCTTCGAGAGATCGCCGGTGCGCATCTGCTGGTAGCCGAGCGATGTGCGCAGGAGGGGCTGGCGTGGTTCGAGGGTCAGGCCCTTTTCGATTTCGTCGGCAGCTAGTTCCAACTGATTTTGGTACTGGTAAACGCGGGCGCGGTGGTTGTAGATCATCGCGGCGTTGGCGGGGTTCATACGGAGCGAGGCGTTGAACTGGTCGAGGGCTTCTTCATACATGCCGTCGATGCGGAGGGTGATGCCGGCGACCATGCGAACGTTCCAGTCGTTCCCGACGGTCTGAAGAAGATTTTCAATGCCGTGGCGGGCGGACTCCTTTTCTCCGCGGGAGAGAAGCATGTAGACGCGGTAGAGGTTCGCTTCGACGGAGCCAGGGTCGAGGGCCAATGCCTTGTCGAAGGCGCGACGGGCTTCGAGGACGTGCATCTGACCGCCGAGTCCGTGGCGGGCGTACTGGAGATGGGTGATCCCAAGGCCGGACCAGCCGGGGGCGTAGTTCTCGTCCTGGCTGACGACGGAGGCGAAGAGCTCGCGGGCGCGGTCGAGGTCTTCGCGGCTGCCGGTGCGGGTCATGAAGGCAGAGAGGACGGCACGAGCCTGAAGGTACTCCTCGGAGAGATCGGAGCTGAGGGAATCGGCGCGGTGGTTGTTTTCGTGCGGGGGTTGAAGATCGCCGAAGCCTTGCAGGGTGCTGAAGACTTCGTTACAGATCTCGGATTGGACGCTGACAAGATCGAAGGAGGCTACGTTGATGGAGCCTCCGGCGCGGATGCTCTGGCCGGGGACGTCGAGGAGCTGCCAGTTGAGGTCGAAGCCCTGATCGGAGCGGAGAAAGTTGCCGGCGAGGACGAAGTTGACGAGAAGTTTTTTGCCGACGCTCAGCGGATCGAGCTGCTGCGTCGGGATGGTCATCAAGGAGGAGGACGGGCGGACGACCAGGGTGGACATGCGGGTGAGGCGGGTGGCGATGGCGTCGGCGAGGGCGTAGCCGTAGAGCGGCGCTACGTCGGCGGGGCCGAAGTTGACGAAGGGCAGGACGACGATGCTGTTTTGATTGTGCGAGGCGTTGGTGCCGGACTCGCGGAAGCGCTCGGCGAGCATGGAGAGGATGCCGGTGGTGCGCTTCTCTTCTTCGGGAGTGTCGAGCGGGAGACGGCCTTGCGAAGGGCGAAGGGAGACGTTGTCGGCGGGAAGAAGAACGGAGTCCAGTTGCATGGACCGCATGATGGTCTTGAGGGCTTCGCGAACGTCGGCTGCGGAGCTGAAGCGGGCGGAGGGTTGCTTTTCCAGGCAGCGGAGGATGACGGACTCGAGTTCGACGGGGAGGGTGGGGGCTATTTCGCGGATGGAGGGCGGATCGGCGTATTGAATGGCGCGAATGGATTGGACCTCAGGCGCGTCAGGACGGTGGAAGGGGTGGCGGCCGGTGGCGAGCTCGTAGAGGATGAGGCCGAGGGCGAAGATGTCGGACTGGACGCTGGATTGGCCGGTGACGAACTGCTCTGGCGCCATGTAGGCGATGGTGCCGCCGCGGGCGGTATAGGTGGGACCGGGCACAGCTTGCGGGGAGCCGACTTTGCGCTTGTTGACGGGGCCGCCAGGGTCGAACTCGGCCTGGTCGGGGCGGAGGCGGCGGGCGAGGCCGAAGTCGAGGATCTTGATCAGGCCGCCGTCGGTGAGCATGACGTTGGCGGGCTTGAGGTCGCGGTGGAAGATGCCGAGGTTGTGGGCGGCGGAGAGGCCGTCGGAGGTTTGGATGCCGGCGGAGAGGACGAGCTGGAGGCTGGCGGGACCTTCGGCGATGAGCTTGTCGAGGCTCTTGCCGGGGATGTACTGCATGACGATGTAGGCTTCTTCGCCGTTGCCGCCTTCTTCGGAGGCGATGCCTACGTCGTAGATGGCGCAGACGTTGGGGTGGTCGATGGCGGAGGCAAGGCGGGCTTCGCGAAGCTGGGTGGCGCGCATCTGCTCGGTGGTGAGGTTGCCGCGCTTGAGGAGCTTGAGGACGACGGGGCGTTGGAGGAGGGTGTCGTTGGCAAGGTAGACGACCCCGCTGCCGCCGGTGCCGATCTTGCGGACGAACTCATATTGCTTGATCTCGCGTCGCTTCATGAGTTCATTATTGCAAGGGCCGGGGTGTGGATGATGAAGGGACGAAGGAACTGCGATGAAGTGGGGCGCTAAAGTTTATTGCCCCAACCCTCGCATGTTTGCGGAGGGCTGGGGCCAGTCGTGCAGAAGAACGTAAACGTTACCGAGCAACTGCAGGTTGAGGTTAGGCAGACATGCGGCGACGAAGCAGGCCGGCGGCGCCAAGGATGCCGGTGCCGAGGAGCGACAGGGTTCCAGGCTCGGGAACGGCCGGAGGATCGGGCAGACCGACGAGGCCCTGCTGTTTCACCCTGTCGTCGTCCTCCCATTGACCACCCGTGGTTGGCGGGGTGATCCAGTCGAGCTGGCTGATGAGCGAATTGGTGACGGTGCCGTGGCTGAGAGCGGCGAGGTCGGTTGTTTCGTCATTGGCGATTGCAGATTGGCCGTTGCCCAGCGAGAAGTGGCTGCCGTACTCCGTTGCCCATATCGCAGCCTGGAGACCGGCGGCCTGAGTGGCGTCGGTCACGGTGGTGTTGAGGATGAGCCACGCAATCGAGGCTGCGTTGTTGACGGTGGTTCCGTTTACAACACCGTTGGTGGTGAAAAGGACGTTGTTGTAGAAGTTGTTGTCGTCGATGAAGTGATTGAGGTCGACGCAGTAGACGGCTTCGAAGTTAACGGTTTTGCCGCCGATGACAGCAGACGACGGGCTGAAGTTTCCACCGGCTCCACTTTCGTGATTGCCAAAAAAGGTAAAGGACATGGATTGGCCGGCGTTTCCCAGAGTGAGTGAATCAGCGTGAGCTGCGACTCCGCTCAAAGTCAGGACGGCAGCGGCGGCAAGCAGAGAAAGTTTCGATAACGACATAGGGTCTCCCAAGTGGCTCTAGTTGCTGTATGTGATTCTTCCGCTTGAGTTATTAGCAACCAGGCGGCCAAAGGAAGATTGAGGCCGGTTTGTCCGAATTTCTGGGGAAACGCAGATTCTTGCGGGCGGCTGGGATGGTTCATGCCTCCTCGGGGGAGAGAAAATGTTTGCACACTGAAGGCAGGAGTTTTCCACTATGCGATAGGGGGAGATAGTGGTAAATGCTGAAATCACGTCACTTGCAGGGATACGGTGGGATTTGAGGATCGGGTTGGGAGAAAGGTTCCCCTTGGGAAGGGCTCCTTTGCCCTCAGTGTCTTGGAGGAGTGTTTTTCTCCCAGGGGCGGGGGTTGACGGGGTCGTCCTGCCACTTCTGGCGCCGGCCTACAACGAACATGATGAGGCCGAAGACGAACATGACCGCTCCCCAGGTGAGGTTGAGATTAACTCCCATGGATTTTTCGTAGATGTCAGCGGCGTTGCGGGTGAAGAAGCCGTAGAGGCTCATGAGGCCGCCGATGAGCAGGAAGATCAGGCCGAGGGGGATGCGGATGTCGAGTCCCATTTAGTTGTCCGTTCTCAGTTGTCAGTTCTCAGTTGTAGCTGTCGGCTTCAGTTCTGTTCTGTTTCGTTCTGAGAACGGAGAACTGATAACTGACAACCGTTGTTAAGCGAAGACGAGGTTGAGGACGATGAGGATGGCGAGGACGGCGACGGCTAGAGTGGCGGGCTTCTGGTACCAGCTCAGGTGGCCCTCGACGGGCTTCGGGGTTAAGGAGTAGACGAGGCCGACGAGTTCGGGTTCAGGCCGCGGCGTCGTGATGAGACTGATGGCGATGGTGACGATGAGGTTGACCGAGAAGGCGAAGATGGCGGTCCAGAAGTTTTGCGCCATGTCGCTGGGGTAGTGGTGGACGACGGTGATCCAGCCGCCGTGAATGCCGGGGACAGCGTCGGCGGGGAGGGTGAGGCCGTGGTGGATCAGCGCGGCGGCGGTGCCGGAGAGCAGGCCGGTGAAGGCGGCGTGGCCGGTGGTGCGCTTCCAGAACATGCCGAGCAGGAAAGTGGCGAAGAGCGGAGCGTTGACGATGGAGAAGACGAGCTGGAGCGCGTCCATGATGTTGTTGAAGTTGGTCACGAGGTAGGCGGCGCCTATGGATAAGGCAACGCCTCCTATGGTGGCCATTCGGCCCATCCATAGATAGTGAGCGTCGGTGGCGCGCTTGTTGATGTAGGCCTGATAGATGTCGTAGGTCCAGACGGTGTTGAAGGCGGTGACATTGCCGGCCATGCCGGACATGAAGCTGGCGAGCAGGGCGGTCAGGCCGAGGCCGAGGATTCCTGTGGGGAAGAAGTGGAGGAGCATAACCGGGATCGCGAGGTCGTAGTTATAGACGGGAGTGCCGTCTGCGTTGAGGACAGCTCTGCCGCTTACGGGGTCGGTTTTGACAGGGATGATGCCGTGAGGGTGCTGGTCGTCGAGCGGTTCCCCAGCAATGCTCAATTGATGGCTTCCGCCCGGTTGCGGGGTCATCGTCAAACTTTCCGTGATGACTCCTGGTTCTCCGGGAACGTGTGCGGTTCGACTCATCGTTTGAGTTCCTGCTCCGGCCATGTGGCTGGTGACCGTGACGGCGATGAGGCCAGGCAGGATGACAAGGAAGGGGAAGAACATTTTGGGGATGGCGGCGATGAGAGGGACGCGGCGGGCGGAGACTTCGGAGTCGGCGGCCATGGCACGCTGGATGACGAGGAAGTCAGTGCACCAGTAGCCGAAGGAGAGGACGAAGCCCAAGCCCATGGCGAGGCCGACCCATTCGACGCCGAGTGTGTTGGTGCTGGCGTGGGCCATGCCCTGCCAGGAGTGGGTCATGTTGGCAGGCAGAGTCTGCTTGATTCCCTGCCAGCCGCCTACGTTGCGCAGGCCTATCCAGACGAGAGGAGCGAAGCCGGCGACGATCAGGAAGAATTGGAGAACTTCGTTGTAGATGGCAGAGGTAAGGCCGCCGAGAAAGATGTAGCCGAGGACGATGACCGCGGAGACGAAGACGGAGACGTGGAAGATATACGGGTCGGGGATGATGCCGTGGAGGAGCCCGAGGGTCTGGATCAAAAGCGCCATCGCGTACATCGAGATGCCGGAGCTGAGCACGGTCATGATGGCGAAGGAGAAGGCGTTGACGGCCCGGGTTTTCTCGTCGAAGCGGAGGCGGAGGTATTCGGGGACAGAGCGGGCCTTGGAGCCATAGTAGAAGGGCATCATGAAGATGCCGACGAAGATCATGGCGGGGATGGCGCCGATCCAATAGAAGTGGCTGGTGATGATGCCGTACTTGGCGCCGGAGGCTCCCATGCCGATGACTTCCTGGGCGCCGAGGTTGGCGGAGATAAAGGCGAGGCCGCAGACCCAGGCAGGAATGGAGCGTCCGGCGAGGAAGAAGTCGTTGCTGGTGCGCATGTAGCGCTTCAGGGCAAAGCCAATCCCCAGCACAAAGACAAAGTAGACCAGCATGATCAGCCAGTCGATGATGGAGAGATTCACTGTGGCCCTTGATGTTCGCTTGGTTTGGAGGTGCGCTAAATCGTTATGGTACTTGGGGAAACTGTACATTCTTTCGAGATTGGCGTCCAGATTCGCGAATCATCGATGCGCTATGGTTGGATCGGCACGCGGATTGCTCAGATTGCTGGGGATGGATAGAGGAAGTGTAGGATGAGCGGTATACCACTGAAAGAATTTTTGTTCGATGCCAACGCGAACCAAAATTTGTGCATCGCACTAAGAGCCAACGGACATAACGCCTCTCCATCTGGAACGAATGGAGAAGGATTGGGAGAGGGTCTGGAATGAGCCTTGCGACAACTTTTGCCTTGGAGCAGTTCAACTCACGCATGATCGCCAATATTCTTCTTATCGACGACAACGCTGTGCAGGCGGCTACACGGCAGACGATTTTGAAGCGTGCCGGCTACTTTGTGATTGCCGCGCTGAACCCGGCGCGGGCACTGGAACAGATTCAGGGCGGAGATCTCGCCGAGGAGATCGGGCTGGTGATTACTGACCACCTGATGCCGGGGATGAGTGGCGCGGACTTCGTGCGATCTCTGCGGCAGACGCATTCGAGGCTGCCGGTGCTGGTGATCAGCGGTTTGGAAGAGGCCGAAGACGAATATGCGGGTCTGGATGTAACATTCCGGATGAAGCCGCTGCTTCCGGACAATCTGTTGGAGACGGTGAGGCAGCTGGTGGCCGAGGGGGGACGCGACTCGCGATGGCCAGCGGTCTCCTAGTTTTTACCATTCCTGTCTTTTTGCTTTGTGTCCGGTAAACGGCGATTGTTGCTGGGTCTGATTGCTGTTCGGGGCCGCCCTTGAGAGAATGGGGAGAGGACCTTCATGCAACTGCACCCCATGCCGGAGTTTGGTAGTTTTACGCTGTTACTGGCGCTGGCGTTGAGCGGCTATACGCTGGTAATGGGTGGGGTGGCGCTGTGGCGAACGCGCGGAGTTGCCGCAGGTGCGGACCGGCAGTCCGACAAGCTCGGAGAGACGGCGCGGCGGGCGGGAATTTCGAGTTTTATTGCGTTGAGCTGCGCGGCGTTCGCTCTGGTGTGGGCTTCGTTCACGAATGATTATTCGGTCTCCTACATTCTTCATCACACCAATCGGGATTTGAGTACGGCTTACAAGTTTTCTGCGCTGTGGTCGGGGCAGGAGGGCTCGCTGCTGCTGTGGGCGTGGCTGCTGAGTGCCTATGGGTTTGTGCTGCGGATGCGGCACAAGGTAGATGTGCGGCTGACGGCGTTTGCTTCGACGATTCTGGCAGGGATACAGGTCTTCTTTTTACTCCTGCTGAACTTTGCGGCGCCGCCGTTCGCGATTCAGCCGGGGCCGGTGGCGCAGGATGGGTTTGGCTTGAATCCGCTGCTGCAGTATCCGGAGATGGTGATCCATCCGCCTATGCTTTATCTGGGCTACGTCGGATTTTCTGTCCCATTTGCGTTTGCGCTGGGTGCGCTGATGATGCGGTATCCAGGGGAGAAGTGGATCCACAT
>DATMPD010000007.1:0-6549 GCA_035567955.1 Edaphobacter sp. | reverse complement strand
TCCTTATGCGCTGCAGGTGGGGACGAAGCTGGTGGAGAGCGGGATGCATAAGAAGGTGCTGGTGATTGGAGCCGATGTGATGAGCTCGATCATCGACTATACGGACCGGGCTACCTGCGTAATCTTTGGCGATGGTGCGGGTGCGGTATTGCTGGAGCCTTGTGAAGGCGATGAGGTGGGGTTGATCGATTATTTCCACGAGATCGACGGGTCGGGTGCTGCGGCGTTGAACATGCCTGGGGGCGGAAGCCTGCATCCTCCGACTGCGGAGACGGTGGAGAAGAAGATGCATTATGTCCATCAGGATGGGCAGGCGGTGTATAAGTTTGCGGTGCGCAAGATGGCCGAGGCTGCGGAGACGATCCTGTTGCGCAATGGGGTGGAGGGGAAAGACCTGGGCTGCTTTATTCCTCACCAGGCGAATAAGCGAATCATTCTTTCGACGGCGGAGCGGTTGGGGATGCCGGAGGAGTCGGTGATCATCAACATCGACCGGTATGGAAATACGACGGCGGCTACGATCCCGATGGCGATGCAGACGGCACTCGAGGAGAAGCGGCTGAAGAAGGGGGATCTGGTGCTGCTGGCTAGTGTTGGGGCTGGGTTTACGGTTGGGGCGACTTTGTTGCGATGGGAGTTTTAGGGGCAGGTACGACAATGGCCGGATTTACGGTTGTGGCAACGTTGTTGCGGTGGGAGTTTTAGGGGCAAGGAGTGGCGAGTAGGGAGTAGCGAACGGGAGGCTTTCCTGGGCCTTTGAGGCTGAATTTTCCCAGGTTCTTTTGACAAGTATATCTAAAAGATATATATCTTCTAACTATGAAGATGGAAGGCGGGGCTACGCCGAATGCTTTGCTGGGTTTGTTGAGTCTGGGGCCTATGTCCGGGTATGACATTCGGCAGCTGATTTCGCAGTCGATTGGGCACTTCTGGAGCGAGAGCTATGGACAGATCTACCCGGGATTGAAGCGGCTTGCAGCTGCCGGACTGGTAGTGAAGAAGACGGAGCGTGGGAAGGGAAGTCCGGACCGGCATGTGTATTCGCTGACGGCAGAGGGTCGCGAGCAGTTGCGGAGGTGGTTGAAGGTTCCGGTGGCGAAAGAGGTGCCGAGGAACGAGTTGCTGTTGAAGCTGTTTTTTGGGGCGCAGGCTTCTCTGAATGTCAGTCGCGAGCATGTGCAGGATTATCTCGAGCGACAGCAGAAGGAGCTGCAGGTTTATGCAGCGATCGCGAAGAAGTTGCGGAAGGACGAGGCGAAGGATCCGCAGCTGCCGTTCTGGTTGATGACGTTGAGTATGGGCCGGCATCGCAGTGCGGCGATGGTGAGGTGGTGCAGGGAGACGTTGGCGGAGCTGGAGGTGTTGGAGCGCAAGCAAAAAGGAGGCAAGTGATGCATGCAGCGGATCCGATGTGGATGAGGGTTTTTCTTGGGGTTCATATTACAGCCGGAGCTTCGTCGTTTCTGTTCGCACCGGTGGCGCTGGCTACGGCGAAGGGCGGGAAGCAGCATAAACGCTGGGGAATGGTGTATCTGTGGTCGATGGGCGTAGTGGCGGCTACGGCGCTGCCGATGGCGCTGTATCGGCCTGTGCTGTTTCTTGCGCTGGTGGCGGTGTTCAGTTTTTATCTGGCGTTTTCGGGGTATCGCGTGACCCGGTTGAAGGAGCTGGCGCGGGGCGGGAGTGCGGGGCCGATCGATTGGATTGCGGCGGTGATCTGCTTTGTGGCGAGTGCTTGTCTGGCTGGGTTTGGGGCGTTTCGTCCGGAGTGGGTACAGCGGATGGGAATCGTTGCGATTGTGTTTGGGTTTATCGGGATGCGGGCTGCAGCGGCGGAGATGTGGAAGTTTGTTCGGAAGCCGGCGGAGAAGATGTTCTGGTGGTACACGCACCTGGGGAACATGATTGGAAGCTATATTGCGGCGTGGACGGCGTTCAGCGTGACGACGTTGCCACGGATCTTCGGCAATCATATGTGGCTGTGGCTGTGGCCGACAGCAGTGGGTGTGCCGGCGATTGTGCTGACAACGGCGTATTACAAGCGGAAGTTTGCTC
Source organism: Edaphobacter sp. (assembly GCA_035567955.1). Classification (GTDB taxonomy): domain Bacteria; phylum Acidobacteriota; class Terriglobia; order Terriglobales; family Acidobacteriaceae; genus Edaphobacter. The sequence goes on along the minus strand of DATMPD010000007.1, from coordinate 4,494 downwards.
CGCGCATGAAGGCTGCGGCGTAGGTCAGGCGGTTGGGTTGGGGCGGTCGACGAGGTTGCCGGTGCGAACGCCGACGGTGCGCGAGGTTTTGTAGAGCTGCCAGAAGGCGAAGCCACAGCTGATCGCGATGCCGACCCAGATCACGATGAGGACGGGTGTGGCGTACTTTGCGGAGAGACTGTTCCAGATACGAACGATGTGCCTGCCGTAGTGGATGCCGAGCCACGCCGCGATGAGGTGACGGATGGCGCGGCTGACGGTGAAGGCGATCATGAATTTTTTTCGCGACATGTTGAGTGCGCCCGCGGCGAGGACGAAGGGGCTGAGCGGCATCGGCGGAGGAAGAATGGCCGGCAGGGCGACGGAGAGGATGGCGTGGCTTTCCATCCACTGGCAGACGCGCTTGAAGATGCGCGGGGGGACGCGTTTTTCGAGGAAGGCCATGCCGCCGCGCTGGCCGACCAGATGGCTGAAGTATCCCCCGATTGCGGAGCCGGCGGTGGCGAGCAGAACGAGCAGGATAACGTTCTGATGCTGCGCGGACATGATGATGATCATGATGTCGGTAACGCCGGGCACGGGCAGTGGAACGAACGAGCTGTCGACGATGGAGACCAGAAAGACGCCGCAGAGCCCAAAGCTGAAGAGGAAATGGAGGAACGGGCTGCGTGGCCCGCGATTGGTTGCGGCGGCCTGAGGGGCTGCTTTTGCGAGCTGCTTTGCCGTGCTGAGGGCCGCCGCAAGAAACTTCATACCTGATTATGACGTGGTTTGGCGCTGCGAAGTCGCACGATCTTGCAGTGGGATGATTTAGAGGAAGCGGAGGCGGGGGAGCGGGGGGAGGACGTCGACCTCGGCGGCGTATTGGCGAAAGCGTTCGATGGCGCGGATGCAGTCGGTGTTGAGGACGTAGTGAATATTCGAGGAAAGGTAGTGTCGGATGGTGGCGGGGGGGAGAGCGATGCGGGGGGTCCACTGTTGGACGAGCCGCTCGATGTTGAGGAGGCCGTGGTTTCGGGAGGCTTCTAGGTCTTCGGTGAGTTGAGTGGCGGTGATGTTTGGGGGGGCGAGGGCTTCGGGGCGGACGGCCCAGACGGCGGCGACCCAGGGGAGTTCAGTGCGGGTGTGCCACTCGTGGGCGAGGTCATGCCATTGGCAGGGGCCGACGGTGGCTTCGATGTGGTCGCGGGATTCGAGGGCGAGGAGAGCGGGATCGCCGATGAGGATGGCGGCGTCGGCGCGTTGGAGCATGGCGATCGGGTCGGCTGCGGCAGGGAGGAAGGTGGGGTGGGTGTGGAGGAATTTGCGGAAGAGGATTTCGGCGTAGGCGAGCGAGCTGCGGGAGGCGGTGTCGGCTGCGATGGTTTTTACTGTGCTGAGTGTGTTGGGGGATTTGACGATGAGTTGGATGGAGCGGACTTCGTTGAGCGAGGCGATGGTGCAGCCGGGGACGATGGCGAGCTCGGGTGTGAGGGAGGCGATGGGGATGAGGCCGAGGTCGGCGCGGGCGGCGAGGAGCTCGTCTGCACAGCGCGAAGGAAGCGTGTAGTGGAGGCTGTAGCGCTGGGCGAGTTCGGCGGCCAGGGGTGGGTGCTCGAAGTCCCACATGAGGGGGGCGGGGTTGAGGAAGTTGATGGCGGCGACGCGGAGCTTGTTGGGTGGGGATGGGTTCATCAAAGGAATAGTTTATTGGATGTTCGGTGAGGGCGTGTGATGCAGAGGGTTGTAGTGAGCTTTTATCAGGATGAAGAAGGACACTGGGCGGCGCGGCTGGAGTGCGGGCATGGGCAGCATGTGCGGCATGATCCACCGTGGATGGTGCGCGAGTGGGTGACGACGGAGGAGGGCAGGGCGGCGCGGATTGGGAGTTGGATGGAGTGCAAGAGGTGCGATGAAGGGCCGGGATAGCGGTTCATAGTAGGATTCTCACGATACGGTGCAGATCCTTCTTGATGGAGCGAAAGAGTATGAACGGATTGCTCACAGCCGGCCGGTTATTTTTTGCGATTGCGATGGTGTTTTTTGGCGCTCAATTCTTGATCTTTGTCAGTTCGATGAGGGGTCCGATTCCTGGACCTCCGTGGAGTCATGGAGTGTTGGTTCTGGATTGGCTTGCTTGTGTGGGATTTATTCTGGCGGGCGTGAGCATCGCAAGTGGGAGGATGGGCCGGTGGGTGGCGATGGTATTGGGCGTTGCTCTGCTTCTCTACGGATTGCTTCGCTATGTGCCGGCGCTGGTGGCGCGAGTGCATGATCCGGGGCCGTGGACTGTGCTGTTTGAGATTCTGGCGATGGTTGGCGGGGCGTGGGTATTGGCGGCGAGTTTTCCGGCAGAGGGCCGGGAGTCTCCGTCGTGGGACAGCATGGTGTGGAGGCTGGCCGATGTAGGCCGGTTTCTGATTGCCATTTCGCTGGTGGTGTTTGCTGTGCAGCATTTTATGTATGCGCGTTTCGTAGCGACGCTGATACCGGCATGGATTCCGGCGCGTTTGTTCTGGGCCTACACTACCGGGATCGCTTTTGTGGCTGCGGCACTCAGTATCGCGACAAAAAGGATGTTGGGGATGGGGGCGAAGCTTTTGGGAACGATGTTTTTACTTTGGGTTGTGCTGCTGCATGCGCCTCGAGTGGCAGGTGCGATTCGTAACGGAAATGAGGTCACCAGTCTGTTTGTGGCGGTGGCGATGTGCGGATTGTCTTTTGCTTTGGCAGGGGCGTACGGAAGAGGCCTGAAGGGGCGGGGTGCAGTTGTCTTATGAGTCCTGGGAATGGTGTGAATCGACGGCAATTTATCTCGTCCGCGGGTGTGGCGGCGTTGGCAATTGGCGGGGGATCGACAGCGTGTGCTGCCCCTGCGAGGCCTGCGACGAAGCCTGTGCTGATGAAGCTTGGGTGTCAGAGTGCGCCGACGAATGATACGCATCTGAAGTACCTGGCGCGGTATGGGGTGAGGAATATCTGCGGGTATCCGGAGATCGCGGATGGCAGGATCTATGCGACGGTGGAGGAACTGAGTCGCATGAAGGATCTTGCCGCGAAGAACGGGATCGAGATTGACTGCGTTGGGCCGCCAGTTCTGACGTCGAGCTATATCGATAATGAGAAACATCCGGCGATCATGCTGGCGCATAGTCCTGAGCGTGATCGGGATATCGAGTCGATCCAGACGCTGATCAGGAATTGTGCGCAGGTGGGTCTGCCGTCGATCAAGTACAACATGAGCATTCTTGGCGTGCTGCGCACGGGCAGGACGCCGGGGCGGGGAGATGCGAGCTATAGCCAATGGAGGCTTGCGGAGGCGCATCCCAAGACGCCGCTGACGATTGCGGGGCATGTGGATGCGGAGATGTTTTGGGAGCGGATTACTTATTTTCTGCAGCGCGTGATTCCGGTGGCGAATGAGTACAAGATACGAATGGCTTGTCATCCGCAGGATCCGGGTGTGCCTCCGGAGGGGTATCAGGGCGTAGATCGCGTGCTGGGGACGGTCGATGGGTTGAAGAAGTTCGTTGCGATTCAGGAGAGTCCTTATCACGGGTTGAACTTCTGTCAGGGTACGGTGTCGGAGATGCTTGCCGATCCGGGCACAGAGATTTACGACGTAATTCGATATTTTGGGACACGCAAGAAGATCTTCAATGTGCACTTCCGCAACATTCGCGGGCATCGGAATGATTTTGTGGAGGTGTATCCGGACGAGGGTGATGTGGATTTCGTGAAGGCGATCCAGGTCTATCGCGAGGTGGGTTATCCGTATCTGTTGATGCCGGATCATGTTCCGGTGGCGAAGAATGATCCGGAGGGTCTGCAGTCGTTCGCGTTTTGTTATGGATATATTCGGGGGTTGATTCAGTCGCTGGGGTGAGACAGAAGAAGAGCCTCTGCCGGTGGTCGGCAGCAGAGGCTCTTCCTGATCGTTCCGCTCTAGGCGCGGATCCTTCTGCGTGCTATCTGCACGGTTGCGATCAACCCTGTGCCGAACAGCAGGAGACTGGCCGGCTCCGGTGTCACTTGACTGATCTGGCCTCGGATCTCTCCGTTGGGGAAGTTGGCGTCGTGAATGTTGGCGTACGCGTTTCCGCTGTTCAGGCCGGCGATGAGGCCAGCTTCCGCCAACGCAGCGGTTCCACCTTCCTGGGTGATGAACCCCGCGGTGTAGGTGCTAGCGAGGGACAGATCGACGGTGGTGTTGAATGCACCGGCCGTGGCATTTGGGAACGGGGTGAACGGAACCGCTACCATTTCGTTGACTCCCACAGGACCGCAGCAATGAATATGCGCTGCGCTTGCGGGAGCGGTCAAGCCGGTGAACGTTTCAGCGATCGTCAACATATTCCCGCTGAGGGTGAAGATGCCAACTCCTGTTGCTGGACTTCCAGTCGGGGGGACCTCATTGGACCCCAACAGGACAGCGCTGTAGATGGTATCGGCGTGGGCGGGGATGACCAGGGCGAGAGCAAGGACGAGGGACCCGGTGAGGACGATACGTTTGAA
>DATMPD010000006.1:0-8890 GCA_035567955.1 Edaphobacter sp. | reverse complement strand
TACGCTTGGCGTCTTGCTTGCCGGTGGTGCCGGCGAACGGCTCTTCCCCCTCACCCGCGATCGCGCCAAACCGGCCGTCCCCTTCGCCGGCCAGTACCGCATCATCGACATCACCCTCTCCAACTGCATCAACTCCGACCTCCGCCACGTCTACATCCTCACCCAGTACAAGGCGCTCTCGCTCAACCGCCACATCCGCGAGGGCTGGGGTCCCGTCGTCGCCAACGAACTGGGCGAGTTCATCGAAATCCTCCCCCCCATGCAGCGCGTCTCGAAGTCGTGGTACCAGGGCACCGCCGACGCCGTCTACCAGAACATCTACTCCATCGGCTCCGAAGAGCCCAAGTACGTCATCATCCTCTCCGGCGACCACATCTACAAGATGAACTACGCCCTCATGCTCGAGCACCACTGTGACACCGGCGCCGACGTCACCCTCGCCACTCTCCCCGTCGCACCACACGAGGTCTCCGCCTTCGGTGTCGTCGAGGTCGCCCGCAACGGCGAGGTCACAGGCTTCGAAGAGAAGCCCAAAGAGACCAAAATCCGCTCTCCCTTCAATCCCGACATGGTCGACGTCTCCATGGGCATCTACATCTTCAATACCGACGTCCTCCTGCCCGAACTCATCAAGGACGCCGAAGACCCCAACTCCAAGCATGACTTCGGCCACAACATCCTGCCCAACATCCTCGGCCGCTTCAAAATGCACGCCTACAACTTCGTCGACGAGAACAAGCAGAAGGCCCTCTACTGGCGCGATGTCGGCACCCTCGAGGCCTACTACGAAGCCAACATGGACGTAGCCGGCGTCACCCCCACCTTCAATCTCTATGACAAGTCCTGGCCCATGCGCACCCGCCCCTACCAGTACCCGCCCGCCAAGTTCGTCTTCGGCGAGCCCGGCCGCACCGGCATGGCTATCAACTCCATCCTCGCCTCCGGCACCATCGTCTCCGGAGCCGTCGTGCGCAACTCCGTCGTCTCTCACGACGTCCGCGTCAACTCCTACGCCGACGTCGACTCCAGCATCGTCTTCTCCCACGTCAACATCGGCCGCCACTGCCGCATCCGCCACGCCATCATCGACCGCGACGTTCACATTCCCGACGGCACCGTCATCGGCTACGACCCTAACGAAGACAAGAAAAACTACTTCGTCTCCACCAACGGCCTCACCGTAGTCACCCGCGACTACAGCGTCTACGAAAACCCCGTCTCCCCAGAGTTCATGCAGCAGGGCAACCACTGGTAAGGCAGGGAGTAGGGAATAGGGTATAGAAAGCACAGCAGAACGCAACAAAAGAAGCGGCCGCCCAATCAGGCGGCCGCTCTCGTCTTCTACTCCCTACTCCCTATTTTTTCCCGAACCGATAGATCGCTCCACCCGACACAGCGACAAATTCTCTCCACTCGGTTCCGAAGTGTTCCAGCATCAAATCCGGAGAAATCCGTATTGCCCACTTCTTCGACAGGTTGAAATCAACGCTCCCACCCAGCGCCATGATCGGCTTCGTACGATTCGAATACAACCCCGTCACCTGCGACCACTCCGGCTGTGGCGGCTGTCCCGCTGGAAGCGTAGCGTCGAACGTCCCATGCGACACGCCGAAGTAGCCGTGATAATTCAAGGCTGCATACTGGTTCCTCGGCCCTCGGTACTGTGCCCCTGCCAGCCCCATGTTCATATAAACCAGTGGCCGGCTGACATTGTAGGGAAGCCCTTGCGCCTGGCCAAATACCGGCGTCGTTCCCGCTTCGCCGCGATACTCCACGCCCGGTCCAAGATTCCGCAGAAATCTTTTGTGGGTGGAAAGCCAGTAGGTAAAAAGAAATTCGCCTCCACCCATATTCATTCGCTGCGGCAGATGCTCCCCCGCCATGAAGTTCATGAAATTGATGGAGCCGTACAACTCATACTTGTTGTCGTAAGTCACCGGGGCCGCCCCCGCGATCTTCGATGTCGGAATAGGAACCGTCGTCTGTTTTGGCTGTGACGCCACCGTGCCCTGCGCCCGTCCCTGCACCGCGCCCGCCATCAGCAGACCCACCGCCAGAACTCCCATTACCGCGCGTTTGCCCGTCTTCCGCGCCCCTGTCGTCCTCACTTCACCAATCGTCTTCAATCGCAACATCCGTCTCCGTGTCTTCCTGCACCAGGGCCTCTTCCTGTATCCGGCCCGTTCAGCATCTGCCCAGCATCGGCGTCCCGCAAATTCCTTCACTACCCAAGATATAACGTTCTACTCCCATCTGCCTTGCTCCCGGCAGCGTATCTATCAGCGAAGTGCAATTGTGCGACAATAATGTGTGGCAGCCGCCATGCAGCATCCGGCTGTAGGGAGAAACACTATGGGCGAACTATTTACACCAATGCACCTCATGATCCTCGCGATCGTTGTCCTGGTCCTGTTCGGCGGCAAAAAGCTGCCGGAGCTAGGCAAAGGTCTCGGCGAAGGTCTCCGCGGCTTCAAAGAGGGCATGAAAGGCGTGACCGACGAGGTGAACAAGCCCGCCGACACGGCGCACACCGTCACCCCCAAACCTGAAGAATCAACCAAGTAATCCAGGCCCTTCAGTCCGTCTTTACCGCTACCGCACCCTCGACTCGACGAGCATCGCCGCATGAAGATCAAGTCGCCTTATCTCGTCAAGCCGCACACGAAAGTCCGGCTCGCCAAAATATCGTCTTCTGACACCGGCGATTTCAAATCCGACGAGGCTGTCAAACCCCTCCTGGCCAAACACCGCGCAAGGCTCGCCGACCTTCAGGATGTCTTTTACGCCAGCCAGTCCAAAGCCCTGCTCGTCGTCCTCCAGGGCATGGACACCGCCGGCAAAGACGGCACCATCAGCCATATCTTCTCCGGCATCAACCCGCAAGGCTGCGCCGTCGCCGCCTTCAAGGTCCCCACTCCGCTCGAATCCCGCCACGACTTCCTCTGGCGTGTGCACGCCCAGGTCCCCCCACGCGGCATGATCGGCATCTTCAACCGATCCCACTACGAAGACGTCCTCTCCCCGCGCGTCCACAAGCTCATCTCTCGCGACGTCGCGAGCCGCCGCCTCGAAGACATCAACGAATTCGAGAGCTTTCTCGCCGACAACGACGTTCTCCTCCTCAAGTTCTACCTGCACATCTCGCGCGACGAGCAGACCCGCCGCCTCCAGGCCCGCATCGACGACAAGAAAAAACATTGGAAGCTCTCCGACGCCGACATCCACGAACGCCAGTTCTGGCCCCGCTACATGGACGCCTACAACGACGTCCTCTCCTCCACCAGCCGCAAGCACGCCCCCTGGTTCGTCATCCCCTCAGACAACAAGTGGTACCGCAACATCGCCATTTCCACGATCCTCGTCAACCTCATGCAGAGCCTGAACCTCAAATACCCCCAACCAACCGTAGACGCCTCGGCTATCAAACTCTAGCCGAGCGATCTTCGCAGTTGCCGTTGCCTGCCGTTCTCGTTGCATTTGCCCTCTTTGTTGTCATCCCGTAGGGATCTGCGGTTGCCGTTGCCTGTTTCCCTTACCAAAATCAGAATCGTCATTTCGACCGAAGCGCCTCACGTCTCCTCGAGAAGATTCAAACCGGCAATCACGCCCATTCGCGGCCACAGCCTCACCATTCCTACAGCTTTCCACCGCGTCACAGCTCAAAACTCACAGCTGATACGTAATCATCACCACCGCTGCCGCCGCGACCGCCATCCCCAGCCCCTGCCGCCGCGTAGGCCGTTCATGCAGCGTCCAGGCCGCCAGCAAAATCGTCGAAGCCGGATAAAGTGAGGCCAGCACCGCCGCCACATCCAGCCGCCCTGCCCGCGTCGCCGCAATGAACAGCAGGTTCCCCGAAGTATCCAGCAGCACCGCGCCCAACGCCCAAACCACAACCATCCGAGTCAGCCGAAACTTCGCTCCGCCCACATTCGCCTTCAGAGACATCCCAGCCACCAGCAGAGAGCAGACCCCAAGGCTACCCATCCTCGCCGTAGCCAAGGGCCAGATCACTCCCGCGCTCCCCGCAAACTTCAGCGCGACAAAATACACGCCAAACCCCACCCCGCCCACCACAGCCAACCAGAACGTCCCCCGGTCCGCCGCCTTCGCCTCCGGATTCGGCCCTGCAGCAATCAACCAGATCGCAACCCCCGCCACCAGAAACCCCACCAGCTGCAACAGCCCCGGCGACCCCTCCGCCCCAGCCGACACCACCGCCGGAATCGCCGCCGCCAACAGACCGCTCAACGCCGCCGAAGCCCCCATCGCCCCCCGCGACAGCGCCACATAAAAGCAAGCCAGCGCAATCCCCGCCGTCGCCCCCGCCACGAGTCCCCACACCAGCGGAGCCCCATGCGGAAACGCATCTCCCCGCCACCCCGCCGCCACCAGCAGAATCCCGAGACTCACCGCATGACTCAGCAGAATCACCCGCAACGCCGCACCCATCGTGCCGCCTGCCTGCTTCACGCCCATGCCGCCCGAAAAGTCCCCACCACCCCACAACGCTGCCGCCGCCAGCGCCAGCAGCGCATTTCCGTGCCACAACATCCCCATCAAATTCCGATCCGGCCTCAAGCGGCCATCGAGAGCTCTACCTGGAAGCCGGTGCCACCGTCGGAGGCGCCGATTCCTGGGCCGTCGGCCAGTATCCCGGCTTCGAGATCACAGTCAGGTTGGGCCGCAACACCTTCACCTCCACCTGCCGGTACTTGCCATCGATGAACGGCTCATGCGTGTAATAGCCGATCGTATACTGCGTCCGAACCTCGGCGGCGATCTTCGCAAAGCTTTCCTCGATGCCCTTCTGCCGGAACTCCCCATCGAGGTTTCCGCCCGTCGCTTTCGCGTACGCTGGCAAAATATTGTCCCGCATCGTCAGCGGCAGATGCATCCGGTCCAGAAAGCCCGTAACCGGCAGCGCCGAACTTCCCACCAGCGTCCCGTACACCGCAATCTTGTTCGTGTTCAGAAATTTCACGACTTCGGAATATTTCGCCTTGCTCCCATACTCGTTGCCATTGCTGATGACGTACACAATCCTTCGCCGCCCCGTCTTCGTCTTCGCCAACGCTGTCGCAGCCTCCAGAATCGCATCGTTCAGCGTGTGCACATCTCTCGGAACATTCGGGATGGAAAGCTGGCTCGTTCCGTGAGAAGAATTGGTATTCGGATCGGTGTATCGATCCTGCCCATTGTTGATGTTGATGTTCTGCGACAGCGGCCCGGAACTGTACATCATCGGCTCACGGCCCGTCTGCTTCGAGCGTTCCAGCGCCTGCGTCAGCCGAGCACTCGGCCCAGCCGTAAAATCCGTTATCAACTTCGGCCCATTGTTGTACGTAAAAACCGCGATCTCGTCATACGGCGTAAACGCCCCCTGCAGCGCACCAAGGGAATTATTTACCTTCGCCATATTGTCGAACGTCATGCTCTGGTCGATCACCAGCGCCACCGACAGCGGGAACGCATCTGTCGTAAACAGGCTCAGCTGCTGCCGCAGGTTGTTCTCATACACCCGGACCTCGCGCCAGTTTATCCCTGACACCAGGTTGCCTTTGTTGTCCTTCACGGTGAACGGAATCTCGACGAAGTTAGTCCGGACATGCAGGATAAACCCCGGCCCCTCCCCGGCCGCTGGAATCTCCGGCTGCTGTCCATCATCAGCCTTCTGCGTCGCCGTCTCCGGCAGCTTGCTGGGCGCCGCGGTCTCCTGCGAGGTCGAACTCGTATCCCCATTCGAATCCGGCGTCGTCCCCCGGCCCGGTGTCAGTACATCCCCCGGCAGCATCTGCGGCTTGGGAGCATCGGGTATCTGCGGCTTCGGCCCGTCGGGGATCTGCTGCTGTTGTGCCGCACTCTGCTGCGCGGGCTGCCCCAGCCCCGGTTGTCCGAGCAATGCGCACACCAAAGCCCCCGCCAATACGTTCTTACTTACCACGCGAAATCCCCCATACCTTCCAGCCAGCTACCCGGGCCCAAAGCTCTACCAGTTACCAGACTACCAGCGCAACATCCCCGCCGCCATCCCCATCCCGCAACGCCAAATAGCACCTGTTTTCTTTGGACGCTCCCCCCTCCGCCAATGTTACGGCCAACCCATCCCTTCCCGCATTTTTTTCTCTAAACTCAGCTCCAACTTCGTCGTCTAATGCAGTATGCGCTCTCTCTGCCTCGCCGTCACCGTCGCCCTCACCCTCGGTCTCGCCCCCGTCCTCCGCGCGCAGGAGGCACCCTCCCCCGGCGGCCCGCCCCCCGCCAGTAAAGCCGAGCCCCAGCCCGTCGACATCGGCGACGTCCAGACCCTCAAAGTCAACGTCAACCTCGTCAACGTCTACTTTTCCGTCCGCGATAAGAGCGGCTACATCACCAACCTCCACAAGGATGACTGCAGCATCTACGAGGACAAGGCCCTCCAGAAGACCAAAAACTTCACCCAGGAAAAAAATCTCCCCCTCACCATCGGCATCCTCCTCGACACCAGCGGCAGCCAGCAAAACGTTCTCCCCCTCGAACAAACCTCCGGCGCCGAGTTCCTCAAAGACGTCCTCACCCCCAAGGACGAGGCCTTCCTCATCTCCTTCGACATTAACGTCAACCTCCTGGCCGACTACACCAACAGCCCCCGCGAGATCAAGCGAGCCATCGATTCCGCCCAGATCAACACTGGAGCCGGCACCGGCTCCGTCACCGGCAACGGCAGCGCCCGCGGCACCCTCCTCTATGACGCCGTCTACCTCGCCGCCCACGACAAGCTCCGCCAGGAGGCTGGCCGCAAGATCCTCGTCCTGCTCACCGACGGCGGCGACCAGGGCTCGCAGGAAAACCTCAAGACCGCCACCGAGGCCGCCCAGAAAGCCAACGCCATCGTCTACGTCATCCTCATCGCCGATCGCGGCTTCTACGGCGGCTTCGGCATGGGCTACACCGGCGACGCCGACATGGAGCGCCTCGCCAAAGACACCGGCGGCCGCGTCATCAACGTAGGCAACAACGGCAAAAAACTCCAGGAAGCCTTCGACCAGATTCAGGACGAGCTCCGCACCCAATACCTCGCCAGCTACACCCCAACCAACCCCAAGATCAACGACGGCACCTTCCGCACCCTCAACATCACCTGCCAGGCCGGCCAAAAAATCCAGGCCCGCAAAGGCTACTACGCCATGGCCGACATGCAGGGCAAAGACGACTAGCCGGTTCGTGCCGCCGCCTCAGCGCAGCCGTTGTCTGTCTTTTTGGTTGTCATCCCGCAGGGATCTGCTGTTGCCGTTGTCCTTGCCGTTGACCTTGCCTTTCTTGTTGTCATCCCCGAAGGGGATCTGCTCTTGCCCTTGCTTCTGTAGTTGCCTGTTTCCTCTTACCAAAAACCCAAAGATCAATCTTTCTGCTTAGTTAGTTTCTTCTTCACGTCAGGCGCAAATTCACTGATGCTGTTTATTAGCACCCCCACCCAGGCTTGAGTGATTGCGCTCTGATACCCCTTGACCGTAACCGTGGGATTGCCTGGATTCCAGGTCGCGCCGATCGCTCCCGCACCGAACGCAGCCGCAAACGGCATGATGTTCGGCCGTCTCGATTGTTCGTCGCCGCCATAGGTGATGAAGTTTCGGATGAAGGCGTGACGAAAGCGTGGCCAGACGCCTGTACACCGGCAACGGTCATAGCGCGGCTCCCACCCAACCATCCCCTGGCCAGCCGAAGTAAAAGAGTTCTGAATAATGTTAATCGCCTGATTGTTGCCCACGCGTTTCGCGAAGCCGGAAAAGTCGTCTCCCCACTCCGGCGGCGTATTCTCCACCTGATCGTGCACCGCGAAGAATCCGGTCTTGATATAAATGCCCGGCGTCGTATAGGTCTGCCGAATATAAAGCTTGAACCGCTCTTTTCCATTCAACGCCACAAGAGGGACGTCCTTCGGCACGTACGCGCCATAAAGCCAGTTGACGGGAAGTTCTGTGTTGGCCGAAGACGCGTCCGGCTTTTTCGAAGCAGGTGTCGGTTCTTGTGCGAACGACGTCGCGATAAGCGTTAGAAGCGCAAATCCGATCGCGCAACCTCTCCATTTACCAGGCCACGCCAAACTGAAACCTCGCTGCGAACGCCAACAAATTCCGCGGTTGGGGCTAAATGTAAAGGCCGAATTCAAAATGCCTCCGGTAGCGTTCTTTCTGGGCAGCTCTGTTTCGAAATATCGTCACCGATCGACTGAAGGCGCTCTATGACCCGGAGAATAACCTACCTCGTCTGACCTCGCCTATTGGCAGAAATACGAGTAAATCAGTAGAAAATGATCATCAGTTTTATAGACGGTTCCGCTGCCCTCCACGAGGGGGATCTGCTGTTGTTTGTTGCTTTTATGTTTTTCTTTCGGCAATTTCTGCCCAAAAACCGCATGTCAAGCCCAAAAGTCACCTAATCCTCTATAGATCAAAGACATCCGCGTGGCATGTTCCCCACCGCCAATCCTCTATACTGGATATAGGGGCAAAATAAGCAAAAGCCCCAAAGCGTAACTCATTGATAACAAGTACGTTGCTAATAACGGATTTAGTATCAATACTTTGCGAGCCTATCTCTGCATACTGTTGAAAACAAATACTTAATCCAAAAATACCCCGGAGGGGGGTACACCCGCAGCCAAAGGAATCGAATGGACTACGTAAATCTCGGAAAGACCGGCCTCAAAGTCTCCCGCATCTGTCTCGGCTGTATGAGCTACGGCGTAGCTCCCGCCGGCCCCTTGCGTCCCGGCAGCCACGCCTGGGCCCTCAACGAAGCGGAAAGCCAGCCCTTCTTCAAACAGGCTCTCGACCTCGGCATCAACTTCTTCGACACTGCCAACGTCTACTCCACCGGCTCCAGCGAAGAGTTCCTCGGCCGCTTTCTC
>DATMPD010000005.1:0-3839 GCA_035567955.1 Edaphobacter sp. | reverse complement strand
CAGGCGGAAGCATCCGCCGTACGCCCAAACTAGGTCGATCCTGTGGAACTCGCAATCCAGGCGGCAAGGCTTGCGTGCTTCTCATCCTGCCGCCACGGCGGGCCAATCGCCTTTCCCATGCGCTGCAGATGCTGGTCGATCAGTTCCCCCGAAATTCCTATATCCTTTGGCGCGCGAGCAACCAGCTCTTTTTCCTTTACAGCAACCACGGGAAGACCGTGATTCAGGCACGCTCGCGCAATCGCGTTGCGGAACAGTTCGCCCTCGGCTGTGTGAAGCAAGGGGTGCGACGCGAGAATCTTATCAAGCGCCGGAATGGATCTCCCGGAACCGGTCAGAATGCAACTGGTCGAAATCTTATAGCCCTTCTGCTTCGCATCTGCGATCGCCTCCCGCACAGCTTCAGCCGCCAATTGCGCAGAAGCTTCAGCACAGGCACTCACCAACGCCTCCGCGCCCTCTCGGGACAGCCCTTTCGCAGCATGGTACGGTTGCTTCGAGCCGGCGATCTTCGGATCAGCAATTTCAATTCGCCTCCGCTCCACAACGATCGGAGACTCCATCGGTCCCGCGAGAACCACGAGCACGGCCCATCCGGAATGCGCCCGGAGACCCAGGGCCGCTCTCTTATCCGGAATTTTCGTTTGAGCTTTCAATAGCCCACACTATACGCGCCGGCGGCGTCGGGGCGGGTGGCCCACATCTCAATTGAGCCACAAAATAGGGTGCCCCATATCTCTATTCTGAGATGTGGGCATTCGCGCCACGCGCGAAACGCTACCTACAACGCGCCCCATGTGTTGTAATGATCTGGAAATCGAAGACCGCAAACGAACCAGCGCAGCAACTCCAACCATGGCACAAACAGAACGTCCACTGAAGCAGGCCCTCCTTCTAACCTCCGGCTTCGGCGGCCTTTTTTTTATCGCTACTTTTCTGCTCCTCGGAATCCTCGCGATCCCCTACAATCCCATACGAGAGACCATCAGCGCGCTTGAGTTCACCTCGCTCGGCCTCGCCCAGCGCATCAACTTTGCCGTCTTCGGCCTCCTGCTCATCGCCTTCGCCTTCGCGCTGCGCACCGAACTGCATCACGGTCGCGGCGCCCGGCTAATACCCCTCCTCCAGTTCCTCTCCGGACTCGCGGTCATCGGGGACGGCCTCTTCATCCACGAACCCCTTCACCTCATCTGCGACCTGATCACCTTCAACTCGAGCCTGCTCATCCTCTTCCTCTTTGCCTGGCGCTTCTGGCCCGATCCTCGCTGGAAACCCTGGGCCCACTATTCCATCGTCACTGCGCTGCTGATGATGTGCTTCCTCACCGGCTTCGGACTCACCAATCATCCCGGCGGCGGACCGGCCGGAGCCATGGAAAAACTCGCTACCGTCACCCGTACACTATGGTCCGTGCTCCTCACCCTCAAACTTCTTCGAGGCGCTCGCCTGTAACACCGCGGCGGGTGGTCCGCATCTAAATTGAGCCACAAAATCGGGTGCCCCATATCTCGATTCTGAGATGTGGGCATTCGCGCGAAGGCGCGAACCCGATACTCTAAAATCATCCCTTGCCGTTCGGGCTCAAGCGATATAAAAACAAGAGGGCGACGACCACTTCTTCCATGCAGCACCGCTTTCCAGTGTCATTGGAAAGCCTAATCTTCCGCTCTGGGATCTGCATTCCTTATTCGAATAGCTTGTCTCCCTCAAACTGCCGCATCCGCCGGCAGGAATAGCGCATCAGATACGAACCGGAAAGCTCAGAGCAGCAGCCTCATCAGCTAAAAATCGGGGGCTTAAGCGATTGTTCACAGAAAACCAAAGGAGAGTGTATGTCGAAGCTAGCCAAAAAAGTGGCACTTGTTACCGGCGGTTCCCGGGGAATCGGCGCGGCGATCGCCAAGCGTCTGGCCGCGGACGGAGCCAGCGTTGCCATCACCTACGCGAAGGACGCTAACGCAGCTTCCGCAGTGGTCAAAGCGATTGAAAGCAGCGGTGGAAAGGCCCTCGCCATTCAGGCGGACGCGGCCGACGCCAAAGCGATCAACGCCGCCATCGAAAAAACCGTCGCTTCCCTCGGCCGGTTGGATGTGCTCGTGAACAACGCAGGCACCGCCATCCCAAAGCCGTTCGAGCAGACCACGCTCGAGGAGATCGATCACATGATTAACCTCAACTTCCGCGGCGTAATGGTCGCGACGCAGGTGGCGCTAAAACACATGAACGACAACGGCCGCGTCATTATGATCGGCTCCTGTGTCGGCGAGCGCATGATGACTCCCGGCCTGGCCGCTTACTCCGCCACCAAGGGAGCCGTGAAGATGTTCACCCAGGGCCTGTCCAGAGAGGTCGGCAGCCGCGGCATCACAGTCAACAACGTCCAGCCCGGCCCCATCGACACGGATCTCAATCCAGCCGCAGGCGAATGGGCAGCCCCACAGATAGCTGTCACAGCGCTCAAACGCTACGGCACCGTAGATGAGGTCGCCGCCCTGGTATCGTTCGTCGCCGGTCCCGAGTCCTCGTACATCACAGGTGCCAATCTCACCGTCGACGGTGGAACCAACGCCTGAACCGACCCGCACCATTGGGAGGATCTAGGCCGGTGGCCCATATATGAGATAGTGCCGATACAGCGGGTGCCGCATGGGTTGACATTCGCGCTGCTCGCGAACCGTTTCTCTCCGATCAGTAAACTACTCACGCCCATCAAAAGGAGTCTCCATGATTCCCACCACCCTCGCCCCCTTCCTCTCCGTTCGCAACGCAGCCAAAGCCGTCGACTTCTACAAATCCGCCTTCGGAGCGGAAGAGATCTTCCGCCTCGAAGACCCCACCGGCGCCGTAGTCTCCAACCTCACCATCAACGGCTACGGCTTCTGGGTCGCCGACGAATCCCCCGAAAACAAAAACTTCAGCCCCGAGACCCTCAACGGCGGAACCGTCCGCATGATCCTCACCACCGAAGACTCCGAAGCCGCCTTCGACCGCGCCATAGCCGCCGGCGCCACCGTAGTCTGCCCCATCCGAACCGAACACGCCTGGCGCATAGGACGCGTCCTCGACCCCTTCGGCCACCACTGGGAGATCGGAAAACCGCTCCAGAAAACTTGACAGAACCCACCCCCAAACCACCCGTGTATCGCAAACCCCGAAACACCCAGCCTCACCAAGCCACACCAGGAGTCCGAACCTAAAGTCTCTCCTTCGAAGACTTTGCACACATTATGACGGGGTGGGGGGTGCCCGTCTCAAGCCCCAGTAGAATGACCCATGCTCCCAGCCCACCGTTTACTGGCAACCATCCTCTTCCCAGCACTCCTCATCCCCTCCCAAACACGCGCCCAGCAACAAGCGAATGACCTGGCCTTCCAGCGCGCCCAACATCTCCGCCACGGCATCAACACCAGCGACTGGTTCGCGCAATCCAGCGACTACTCCGTCCAGCGCCTCCGCACCTTCACCACTCCCGACGACATCCGCCTCATCCACCACCTCGGCTTCGACCACATCCGCATCAGCATCGACGCCGACCCCCTCCTCGCCTGGCAGCGCAACCAGCCCAACGGCACCGCCTTCCTGGAAGAACTCGACGCCATCGTCAAACTCGCAGTCGAACAAAAACTCGCCGTCGTCATCGACATCCATCCCCAATCCCGCTACAAACAATCCTTACTCCAGGGAGACGAGCCAGTGAAGCGCTTCGCCATGCTCTGGCGCTCCCTCGCAACCCACTTCACATCGTTCGATCCGAACTACGTCTTCTTCGAGATCATGAACGAGCCCGAGCAACCCGACACCTACCGCTGGCAAGGCATCCAGACCTTCGTCGCCGAACA
>DATMPD010000004.1:0-4756 GCA_035567955.1 Edaphobacter sp. | reverse complement strand
GGTTCAGGCCGGGTTCGCCGGCGAACTGTTTTACGGAGTGATTTTTCAGGATGAGGATGGCGGACCAGATGAAGTTGGTGAGGAAGCCTCCCCAGAGGACGACGATGAGGACGGGGAGATTTTGCCAGAGGTCGAGTTTGTCGTGGGCGAGCAGTTGCGTTTTGGCGAGGGCGCCGATGGGTTTGCCGGCGTCGAGACCGAAGGCGAAGAAGCTGCTCATGATGCCTGCGAAGATAGCTACGGCGAGGCCTTTGCCGAAGTTGTAGTCGGTTTCGCCGGCTTCGGCTTTTTCCTCGGGGGTGATTTCGTGTTCTTTGGAGACGCCGGCGGCTCCGTTGATGGCGACGCCGACGATGCAGACAAGGACGCCGGCGAGGATGATCTGGCCGGAAGTCTGGTGCATGATGGTTAGGAACTCGCCGTGGAAGATAGGCGGGACGATGGTGCCGAAGGCGGCGCAGAGGCCGAGGGCGATGGCATATCCGAGGGCGATGCCGAGATAGCGGATGGCGAGGCCGAAGGTGAGGCCGCCGGCTCCCCAGAGGATGCCCCAGAGGATGGGGTAGTAGACGCTGCTGGGGTCCTGCGCGTAGGCGGTGTGGAGGATGCCGAAGACGTTGGGGACGAATATGTATGCAAGGACGACGGGTGCAACAATCCATGCGGCGAAGCCCTGGATGAGCCAATAAATCTCCCACGACCAGCGCTTGATGCCGCGGAAGGGAATGAAGTTGGTGGCGGAGGCGAAACCTCCAATCCAGTGAAAGATAACGCCGAGAAAC
Source organism: Edaphobacter sp. (assembly GCA_035567955.1). GTDB lineage: Bacteria > Acidobacteriota > Terriglobia > Terriglobales > Acidobacteriaceae > Edaphobacter. The sequence continues at coordinate 3,974 of DATMPD010000004.1, read as the reverse complement.
GGATTCGGTCCCACGAGGCCTCGTTGTCTTTAAAGGATAATGATTCTTTATTGAAACTACTATCGTACCTGACGCGAGTTGCGTTGGGGAAATATACTCTCTATTGAATTCTACCTGGAATGCTCTCTCGTTGGAGGATGGTCTGCGAGTCTCGCTGTTTATCACCTGCTATAACGATACGTTGTTTCCTGAGACCGGTAAGGCTGTGGTTCGTGTGCTGGAGCGTCTGGGGCATACGGTGGAGTTTCCTGCGGGACAGACCTGTTGCGGACAGATGCATTGGAATACGGGGTATCAGGCGGAGGCGATGCCTCTGCTTTCTCGATTCGTAGAACAATTTCGTGGGGCCGAGGCGGTGGTCGTGCCTTCGTCTTCTTGTGTGGCGATGATGCGGGATCATTATCCGAACATGGCTGCATCGCTGAAGGACAAAAAGCTAATTGCTGACGTGGAGGAATTGCTGCCCAAGGTATATGAGTTTTCGGAGTTTCTGACGAAGCGTTTGGGGCTGGAGGATGTAGGGGCTTACTATCCGCATCGGGTGACGTATCACGCTAGTTGTCATGGTTTGAGGAACCTTGGGCTTGGCGATGGGCCGGTTCGGTTGCTGAAGGCCGTGCGGGGGATCGATCTGGTGGAGTTAGAGGGGCTGGAGCAGTGTTGCGGGTTTGGCGGGACGTTTGCGGTGAAGAATGCGGATGTTTCGGGGGCCATGCTGGCGGATAAGATGGCGGCGGTGTTGAATACGAAGGCTGAGGCTTGTACGGCTTGCGATAACAGCTGCCTGATGCATATTCAGGGGGCGTTGCATCGGCAGAAGACGGGCGTGCGGACTTTGCATCTGGCGGAGATTCTGGCTGGGGAGGTGGACCGATGAGCGAATCGCTGATTGCCGATGCGGGGATTTGTGAGCATTGCTGCGAGCGGTTCGATTACTCCATATACCATTGCGGATTTAGTGACTGTTCTTACGCTTACTGCGATCTCTGCGGTAGAACAGCAATCCTTTCAATGTGGGACAATCGCTGGCCAAAGCTGTCGGATTGTCAAGTACAGCAAGAAATTTGTTCAGCGATGGAGGCTCATCTTGAGCCATGTGAGTGTGGTGGAACCTTTAGGAAGGGAGCCTCGCCACGTTGCCCTTACTGCAACCAAATCTTGTCTGCAGATTTGTCAGCTTCCTACATCGAGAAAAATGCTCCTGGAGCAAAGAGCGGATGGCGATGGCAGAGAAACTGGAGTGGTTATTACTGCGTGGTTATTCAAGGTAAACGTGTCGACAACAACTTCCGAACAGCGTTACTTAGATATGAAGAGGTTAAGCGATGAGTGTAGCGGGGTTGGACCCGAAGACGGCTCCGACGTTTCCGATCGCAGCGAGGACGGCGATGGGCGATACGCAGCTGCGGAAGAATGTTCGTCATGCGACCGATGTGATTCAGGCGAAACGGGCTCGTGTTGTCGGCGAGATGCCGGACTGGCAGGAGTTGCGCGAGGCGGGAAAGCAGATTCGCCAGCACACGATGGAGAACCTGGATTTCTATCTGGAGGAGTTTGAGGCGAACTGCACGCGGGCAGGCGGCGTAGTGCATTGGGCGCGCGATGCGGAGGAGGCTCGGCGGATCGTTGTTGAGTTAGTGAAGGCTTCGGGCTCGGATGAGGTCATCAAGATCAAGTCGATGACGACTGAGGAGATTCAGTTGAACTCCGCGCTCGAGGTGGCTGGAATTCATCCGTTCGAGACGGATCTGGCGGAGTTGATCATTCAGCTGGGCGAAGACCGGCCTTCGCATATTGTGGTTCCGGCGCTGCATAAGAACCGGCATGAGATTCGCGAGATCTTTCGGCGGACAATGAATCTGCCGGAGCTGGGAGATCAGCCGCAGGACCTGGCGGATGCTGCGCGGCTTTTTTTGCGGGAGAAGTTTCTGCGGGTGAAGACGGGCGTGAGCGGGGCGAATTTTTTGATCGCGGAGACGGGTGGGGTTTGCATCGTCGAAAGCGAAGGCAATGGGCGGATGTGTTTGACGCTGCCGGAGACGCTGATCACCGTCGCCGGAATAGACAAGGTGATTCCGCGGTATCAGGACCTGGAGGTGCTGCTGCAGTTGTTGCCGCGGTCGGCGACCGGCGAGCGGATGAATCCGTATAACTCGGTTTGGACGGGTGTGAATGCCGGAGACGGGCCACGAGTGTTTCATGTGGTGCTGATGGATAATGCGCGGACGGAGATTCTGGCGGATGAAGAGGCGCGACAGACGCTGAACTGCATTCGCTGCGCGGCTTGCCAGAATACCTGTCCGGTGTATCGGCAGACGGGTGGACATGCGTATGGGTCGGTGTATGCCGGACCGATTGGAGCGATCCTGACGCCGCAGTTGCAGGAGATGCATCATGCACAGTCGCTGCCGTATGCGTCGTCGTTGTGCGGGGCTTGCTATGAGGTTTGTCCGGTGAAGATCAATATTCCGGAGGTGCTGATTCATCTGCGGAATAAGGTGGTGAAGCAGAATACAGCTGGAGTCGCGGGATTTTTTGATGTTGAGGCGGGGGCGATGAAGGCGATGGCGATGATCTTCCGGAGTGAGCGGAGGTTTCGTGCGGCGCAGCGGCTGGGGCGGGTGGCGGAGTCTCCGCTGGTGAGGAAGGATGGTTGGATTGGGTGGCTGCCGGGGTTGCTGGGTGGGTGGACGCAGGTGAGGGATTTGCAGGAGATGCCGAAGGAGACGTTCCGCGATTGGTGGGAGAAGAGGGGCAGGAATGGCAACTGATATGGTTACAAATTCAGCTCGGGTGGAGGTGCTGCGGCGGATTCGCGAGGCGAAGGGTGGCGTCGCAAATGCCGAGGTGGTGCGGGCTGGATGGAGCGCTATTGAGCGGACGTATCGGCGTGAGGCGACACGGTCGCGTGAGGCGGTGCTGGAGCTGCTGGAGGATCGTCTGCGGGACTATGACGCGCGGGTGGTTCGGGTCGGGCACTCGGAGGTTGCGGCTGGCGCGGCGCGAATGTTGGGGGAGCGCAAGGCGCGGCGCATGGTTGTGCCGCGTGGGCTGGCGGCGGAGTGGTTGCCGGACGGAGTTGAGTTTGTTGTCGATGAAGGGTTGGCGGCTGCGGCGTTGGATGCGGTGGATGGTGTGATGACGGGAGCCACGCTCGCGATTGCGGAGACGGGCACTGTGGTGCTGCAGAATGTGGCGGGGCAGGGAAGACGGGCAGTGACGCTGGTGCCGGACTATCACCTGTGCGTGGTGCGGGTGGAGGATGTAGTGGAGACGGTTCCGGAGGCGATGGAGCGGCTGCAGGCTACGGCGGGATTGGCGACTACGTTCGTTTCGGGGCCATCGGCTACGGCAGACATTGAGATGACTCGGATTAAAGGAGTTCATGGGCCGCGGTTTCTGGATGTGATTCTGGTTGGGTAAAGCTTCGCCGAAAATACCTTTGACAATTTCTATGGAAAGGTAGATTCTGCTGAATGTTTCAATAGAGAGTATATTTCTGGTTGTGCAGCTTGATCGGATGAAGGGGATCGGACCATGACAATCAACGGTGCAGGTGCGGCAGAGCGTGATGCACAGAGAGTCTGGAGTGCTCTGGACGGGTTCCGGATCGAGGTTCCGTCGTGGGGCTTCGCCAACACCGGGACGCGGTTCGGGAAGTTCGTGCAGGGCGGGGCGGCGACCACGATCGAAGAGAAGTTCAGCGATGCGTCGCAGGTGAATGCGCTGACGGGTGCCAGTCCTACGGTGGCGCTGCATGTGCTGTGGGATCTGCCGGGGGGCAAGGCGGATGTGCCGGCGATTCAGGGGCTGGAGAAGAAGTATGGAGTGAAGGCAGGGTCGATCAATCCGAACCTGTTCCAGGATGCGGAGTACAAGTATGGATCGATTGCGAATCCCAGCGCGGAGATTCGCGGGAATGCGCTGGCGCATCTGCTGGACTCGGTGGAGATTGGAAGAGCCCTGGGATCGAA
>DATMPD010000003.1:0-4738 GCA_035567955.1 Edaphobacter sp. | reverse complement strand
TCCCTCTCTCCCAGTCCCAAAACCGTGTCCTCCAGAGCCAAGTGGCTCACGGCGCTTCGTGAGCTACATAGTCGAAGGGCCTGCGGCTGTTCCTGTCTTCGCTCCTGCTCTGTCTTGTCATCCCAAAGGAATCTCCTGTTGTTCTCGCGTTTCGCCCTCACCCACCATCCCTATTGACACACCTCCACGCATAGCAGACGATGACTCCATCCCACAGGCCCACCATTCGGAAACACGAAAGGTCTTTTCCGTTGAACCTCGTCTCCTCCCGCTCCAAATACTCCCGCACCATCCTCCTCCCCCTGCTCCTGATACTCGCCACCGTCCCAGCACTAGCGACCACGCAACCCCTCACCATCCCCCAGGACGTTGCCCTCCGCATTCGCCTCGACGACACCCTCACCAGCACCGACTCGCAGGTCAACGATCCCTTCAGCGCCACCGTCATCACCCAGGGTCCATACGAGGGCGCACGCGTCTACGGCCACATCAGCTCCATCGACATGTCCGGCCGTCTCCAGGGCCGCACCGAAATGATTCTCCAGTTCGATCGCCTCATCATGTACGACGGACGCACCGCTCGCATCCACGCCGAGATCATCCAGCTCTATCACGCCCCCTCGCACGAGACGCTCGGCGTCGAAGGCGCCATCCTCTCCGCCTCCAAAGGGAGATCGGCCCTGATCGGCACCGGCTTTGGCGCGGGCGCAGGAGCCTTGATGGGGGCGCTCTTCGGCGGCGGCAAAGGCGCAGCCATTGGCTCCATCGTCGGAGGAGCCGCAGGCCTCGGCACTACCGCCTTCCGCGGCGCGCAAAAAATCACTCTCCCGACTAACCTCCAGATGACCATCCAGATCACCTAGCGTCATTCGCGTTCCGATCTATCAGACGTAAAGCGGCGGCGAATCCCCGCGACATCCCACTCAAAAATCCCACAGACCATTCCGAAGCAGTCGGTCCCGCCTCGGTATCCCCAGTGAATGGGACTGATGCGGCCGCGCGGCCGATCTCAGTCAGCGCACCATCTGCAGGGTAAAGTTTTATCGTTCCGTCCCCATTTGATGCACCGCATCACGAACAGCGGCGGGAGAAATCTTCAATACCCCGGTGAAGGGCGAGTACATCGACGTGATGATGAAGATCGCGGCCGAAACCGCCATCGCGCAGACGATCAGCGTTACCATCACGGTAAGATTACGTGGAGCGAAGATACCAAAACTGACGAAAATGGCCACCAGCCACGATGTGACGACCAGCAACAGCGGAGTCGGTATCGGAGTTTGCACCGTCTGGAGATACAACAGCCAGTAACTCTTTTTCGCGCTCATCGTCAACGATACGAGTTGGGCCTTAGACGAAGCCTGTTCGTCATTCTTCGGCACAAGCAATTGCAACTCTTTGTAAAACTCTTCGCTATGATGCTCTGGCCTTAGTTGAAACAATGCCGACTTATCTTTTGGCCAGATCCGATCGGCAGCTTGCTCAACAAATTCAAGCGCCTCGACACGGGCCTGTTTGGTCTCAGGACCGTAGGCAAGAAGCAAGTCATTCATCAGGATGATCTGCGAAGACATCTCCGCAACCTGGTTTTTTTCCCCGTCGTAGAAGGTCTTCGACGAAGAAACCAGCATCCCCAGCACCAGCCCCGTCATGGTGACGACAAGGCCAATGGCAAGCCGTACCGTATCTTTTGCCTCCGGTGTGAAATGAGTCTCCGGCGCGGCACGCCGTATCACCATGCCCACAAGTGATCCTGCGAAGACAAGCGCAAACACCAGAGAACTCACCGCCAAAGCGTGCATAAATCTTCGACTCTCCTTTGGGTTAACTCCGCGCAGAATGCGATCATTTGCAAAGATCGGCCGGAATCGGGCGGCAACGCCGGACTCCTGCGTCGGGTTACATCGAGCCGCGGTACACGGAAAACGCGGCGATGGGCAAACGTGCCAGGTACCTTGTCTTCATGAACTGCTTCAATGGATCCGGGCCGGCCCTGGCAAGCCCACTCGTTGTGTCCTGCACTCACAATCCCATTGTGTGTAGGCACTTTAGCTATTAGTTTCCCCACGGGACACTAGCAAAACTCTCATAACCATCCGGGAAATGTCGCAGTCGCGGTGCAACGCGTGGCCCCGTACTCGAAGACGGCTTCAGCCCAAAGGGAGAATGCGACTGCTACTGGAGCATGGGATTGGCGCATAGGTGGAGCCTATCGCTGGAGATCATGCGACCGGAATAAATTCGCCTTCGGCAAATCGTGAAAGCCAGGAATCTACTGCAATTCCTGAACTGCGTTCCATCCCGTGATTGCCCGATTCGGAGGCATCCTGGCCCGCACCCTCCCAACAGGGGTGTCTGGGTAAGCACGGTCATTTGTGTCGGAAACGCCACAGAAGAGCTACAATGCCTTATAACCTTCTGGGCCCAGCTTTAGCGACAACAGGACGGAGTACGTACTCCACCTGACTCCCCCGCGGCAATGAAATGGCGCGTGATCGCAATGTTGAGTGGACGGCCGATCGAACGAGCGCGCAGCGACAACTCCTCACCGAGGTATGTTCGTGCGTCCGAAAGACATGCAATGCATCTGCGGGTTGCGCCAGGGGATTGCCCCAGCAGGATTTCTGCCTGCGCGTGGTTTGCAGTTCTTGGCATTTTTTTGTGCATCCTGATACGTCCGGCTGCCGCGGCACCGCCCCCTCCCAAGAACGTACTCGTGCTGCATAACTGGTCTACTCTGCCACCGTCCTGGGCCTTGATGGAATCCACCGTGCGCGCTCGCGTTCCCGGGCAGGTCAACTTCTATACGGCTTCGGTCGAAAACCCGCGATTCGACGAGGAAGAGTATCGGGAGAGCCTGGCAGAGACTCTGCGCCGCGGGTACAGTGGGGTCAAGCTGGACCTGGTGATCGCATCGACGTATCCAGTGCTTCAATTTGCGACGCAATACCGTGACAAGATGTTTCCCGGAGTGCCCATCGTCTTTACCGATGTGAGCCGTCAGCAAGCGCAGACGATGAGCCCTGGCGTCTCCGGTGTGATCAGTGTTCTGGGCATGCGGGAGACCATCGACCTCGCGCTTCACCTTCATCCCGATACAAAAGCAGTCGCAGTCATCACCGGCATTACCGAGTGGGACAAGTACTGGCTGGCCGTTGCACACTCCGAACTTCTTCCTCATCAGGATAAGGTAAGAGAGATCGACCTGATCGGACCCAGCGGAAATCAGATTCTCGAGGAGGTTAATGAACTTCCTCCACATACTGTGGTCTTGTTTCAACTCAGGCCGGACGACTTCAATCAGCCAGCGGTTGACCCTATCGACGTCCTCACTGCGGTGGCACAGCGCCTTCCGACCTACTCCGCCTGGCCCGGGCTGGCTTTGGGTCGGGGAGGCATTGGGGGAGCGTACCGTGACTTGCCGAAAGACGCTGTGTTGAATGGCAAAATCGTGGCGCGGGTGCTGTTAGGCGAACGGCCGGAGAACATTCCCATTGTGCACGACTCCGATCTTCGGGTCCGCGTCGACTGGCGGGCGCTTCAGCACTGGCATATCCCGGAATCGGCGTTGCCGCCAGGCAGCCTGGTAGAGAACCGCCAGCCTACGTTTTGGCAGCGCGAACGGAAGTACGTCATCCTTGCCATCGCCCTGATCGTCGCTCAGGCCTTGTTGATTGCCGGCTTGTTGTTGCAGCGAGCCCGCAAACGGAAGGTCGAAGCTGTTCTGCGCGAGAGCGAAGAGCGTTTCCGCGTGATGGCCGATTCCACCCCATCGCTTGTCTGGATGTGCGACGAACGAGGCAGGATTACCTACCTGAACGGCCGTCGCCTAGCATTCACAGGCCCGGTTCCCGACGAAGGGTACGGCGACAATTGGATCACCTACGTTCATCCCGACGATGTAGAGCGTATGCTGGCCACCCTCTATGAGGCATTGAAGATCAAAAAATCGTTCTCACAGGAGTACCGTCTGCGTCGAAGCGACGGTATCTACCGTTGGATGTTCGATGTCGCCTCCCCCCGCGTCAATGGTGATGGATCGTTCGGAGGATTTATCGGCTCCGCGAGTGACACAACCGATCAGAAGCTCGCCCAGCAGGCGCTTGCCAAAGTAAGCGGTCAACTGATCGAGGCGCAGGAGAAAGAACGCAGCCGCATCGCAAGAGATCTGCACGACGACATCTGCCAGCGGCTGGCGCTTCTGTCGATGGAGATCGAACGGGCAAACCGCACCTCAAACGGCTCCCCGGCGGGGACCAAACAAAACCTGGACGATATCCGCAAACACTGCTCTGATATTGCTACGGATCTTCAATCTCTCTCGCACCAGCTGCACTCCTCCACACTCGACTACCTGGGCGTTGTGACCGCTGTAAGAGCTTTCTGTAATGAGGTCTCCAGACAACACCAGGTTGGCATCGAGTTCACCGACAGCAATGTACCGAAGCGTCTGCCGAAAGATATCTCCCTGTGCCTGTTCCGAATCGCCCAGGAAGCTGTGCATAATGCGGTGAAATATAGCCGAACCACCCAGTTCTCCGTCGCCTTATACGCCATCGAAGATGAGATTCAACTCGTCGTGCGCGATGCCGGCGCAGGCTTTGACGTTGAAGAAGCAAAGAAGAACCAAGGTCTCGGCCTGGTGAGCATGCAGGAGCGAATCCATCTGGTCCAGGGAAGATTTGCCGTCGACTCGCAGCCAGGCAAAGGAACAAGAATCTTCGCGGCCGTGCCTTTC
>DATMPD010000002.1:0-10887 GCA_035567955.1 Edaphobacter sp. | reverse complement strand
GCCTTCAATCCGCTGAAGAAATGGTATGACACGGATATTGTCGGCATCGACACGGGCATCACCATGCTGATGGCGGAGAACGCACGGACGGGATTTGTGTGGGAGACCTTCATGAAGAATGTTGAGGCTCAACGCGGGATGGCCAATGCGGGCTTCAAAAGCTATGTTCCGACAGGTTAGTCGGGAGATTTGCTGACGTGTGATGTTTTCGGGTTTAAAATGAAATTTTCAAAATCGGCTGTTTGGAGAGTCTGTGCAACGTAGCGGAAGAGCTATCTCAACCTTGATGACGATGCTGGCGCTGGTGCCCTGCGTGAATGCCCTGGGACAGGCGGCGTCCCCTAAGATACCGGCGCACAAGTCTGCGATTGTTTTGTTTGATGGCTCGGATTTGAAGAACTTCGACACGTTTCTTACAGGCACGGGACTGAACAACGATCCTGAGCATGTGTTTCAGGTGGAGAATGGCGTGATCCATGTCTCGGGGAAGGAGTTCGGCTACCTCATTACGAAGAAGACGTATCAGAATTTTTATCTGCGCGCGGAGTTCAAGTGGGGCGAGGGAACGTATGGAAGCCGCGAGGGTAAGGCTCGCGACAGCGGGATACTGTATAACGTGCAGGGCGAGCAGAAGGTTTGGCCGCAATCGATCGAGTTTCAGATTTTGGAAGGCGGGACCGGCGATTTCTGGATGACGGATGGAGCGGCGCTGACGGGCAACGATGGTGTTCGGGTGACAGGGCCGTCAGGGAAGGCGATGAAGATCGATCGCTTTGGCAAAGGGCCTTCGGAGAATGTGGTGGGTTTTCGCGATCCGGTGGGAGAGGTGGAGAAGCCTCATGGAGAGTGGAATGTGTTGGAGCTGGTGACGCAGGGGAACGATATCAAGCAGTATGTGAATGGGAAGCTGGTGAATGAGGGGACTAATCCGTCGCCAGCGAGCGGGAAGATTTTGTTTCAGTCTGAGGGGGCAGAGGTTTATTTCAGGGAGATGAAGCTTTATCCGCTTAAGTAGGTTCGCGTGGCTCTAGTGGGTGATCTTGTCGAGATGGCGGAAGCCGCCGGTCACGATGAAGGCGAAGATGAAGATGGTGGCGTTGTAGCTGACGTGGATGAGGGTGGAGGCCATGACGGAGCGGAGCCGGAGGCGGACGTAGCTGAGGACGAGTGAGACACAGAAAAGAAGAACGAGGACGGGCCAGGTGAAGGCCGTCTGCTGGCCGTGGAGGGCGGCGAAGAGGATGCTGGTGAGGACGGCGGAGAAGACGAGCGAAGGGCGGGTGAGTTTGTTGTTGGAGCGCCACTGTTCGTGAGCCGCGGGGGTGCGGGGGAGCGAGAGCCAGTCGTAGGCGATGGCAAAGGCGGGGAGGAGGAATCCTCGGAAGAGGACTTCTTCAAAGAGCGGCGCCAGCAGGGTTCCGAAGGCGGCGACGAGCCAGATGTCGGACGGGGTCCGGAAGAAGTCGTCCATGGGGATGTTTTTGGGCAGGGAGATGAGGGAAGAGATAGCCTGGACGCTAACAGACAGGATGAGGCCGATGGGGATGAGACGGAGGGCGTTGCGGCGGGCGGCGTCGAGGTTGGCCTGGATGCCTTCGGCGAAGGGACGCTTCCAGAGAAACGGGAAGGTGAACCAGGCCACGGTGAGGGTGGCGAGATAGCTGAGGGCCTCGGAGCCGACGAGGAGCTTTGGGGACATGGTTCCAGCGGCGCCTTTGGTTCCGATGGCTGAATGGTTGACCCCGAGAAAGACGAGTTGGACGAGCAAGAGGAAGAGGCCGGCGATAGCGAGAAAGAGAGCCGCGTGGCCGAGGTGGGGGATACGGACGGGCGGCTCCGGGGGGGGTGTGCCTTGGGCGTTGGGGAAGAAGAGGGTCTGGTCTTCGGGGCTGACGGGCGGGCGAAAGACGGGCACGGTGACGGCGGGTTCTTCTGAGGAGAAAGGGCGGACGGAGGAGGACGTGTTGGGGGTGAGGTCGCTCATGCTTGTTCTGCGGGATGAGGTTACAGCTTCGGTGTCTTCTTTGTGGTGGGTTTATTTGCTGTCTTGCTTATTGTGGACTTCTTTTTCGCTTTTGGCTTGGTTCTTTCTTCGGGCTTCGTGCTGCTGGCCTTAGCGAGGCCCGTCTTCTTTTCAGGGGCGATGAATTTTGCTTTTGGTTTTTTGGCTGCGTCGGGGGCGGCGATGGTGTGGGGTTGGGGGCCGGCGTGGCTGGTTCCATTGCGGTTGGCGAAGTTCAGCGCGTGCGAGGTGTAGTAGCGGGCGAGGAAGCTGCCGGTGTGTGAGCCGGCGACGGTGGCGATCTGCTCGGGCGTACCATGGGCGATGATGCGGCCGCCGCCTTCGCCGCCCTCGGGGCCGATGTCGAGGACGTAGTCGGCGTTGCGGATGATATCCAGATTGTGCTCGATGATGACTACGGTGTTGCCGAGGTCGGTTAACCGGTGGAGAACTTCAAGCAGTTTTCTGACGTCGTCGAAGTGGAGGCCCGTGGTGGGCTCGTCGAGGAGGTAGAGGGTTCTTCCCGTCTGCCTTTTAGACAGCTCGCGGGCCAGCTTCATGCGCTGGGCTTCGCCACCGGAGAGGGTGGTGGCGGACTGGCCGAGGTGGATGTAGCCGAGGCCTACGTCGACGAGGGTCTGGAGTTTGATGTTTACCGTCGGTATGTCTTTGAGGATGGGGACGGCGTCGGCTATGGGGAGGTCGAGGAGGTCGGCGATGCTGAAGCCGTTGAACTTGACGGAGAGCGTCTCCTGGTTGTAACGGCGGCCGTTACATACTTCGCAGAGGACGTAGACGTCGGGGAGGAAGTTCATCTCGATGCGGCGCTGGCCTTCGCCCTGGCAGGCTTCGCATCTTCCCCCTTGCACATTGAAGGAAAAACGCCCGGGTTTGTAGCCGCGCTCTCTAGACTCGGGTAGCATGGCGAAGAGATCGCGGATGGCGGCGAAGACTCCGGTGTAGGTTGCGGGGTTCGAGCGTGGCGTGCGGCCTATGGCGGACTGGTCGATCTGGATGACTTTGTCGAGTTGGTCGATGCCTATGACTCGTCCGTGCTGGCCGGGCTCTTCGCGGGAGCCGTAGAGTTCCTTGGCTAGGGAGCGGTAGAGGATGTCGTTGACTAGTGTGGATTTTCCGCTGCCGCTGACGCCGGTGATGACGGTCATGACGCCGAGGGGGAAGTGGGCGGTGACGCTTTGCAGGTTGTGGGAGTGGGCGTCTTCGACGGTGACCCAGTTGCCGGTGAGGTCGCGGGGGGCTTTGCGGGCGAGGATCTCGATTTTTCCGGCGAGGTACTGGCCGGTGAGCGAGGCTGGGTTGTCCATCACTTGTTGCGGGGTGCCCTCGGCTATGAGGAGGCCGCCGTTTTTTCCGGCTCCGGGGCCGAGGTCTAGGACGTAGTCGGCTTTGCGGATGGTGTCTTCATCGTGCTCGACGACGAGGACGGTGTTGCCCAGGTCGCGGAGGTTTTCAAGGGCGTTGATGAGGCGCTGGTTGTCGCGCTGATGGAGGCCGATGCTGGGCTCGTCGAGGACGTAGAGGACTCCGCGGAGGCGAGAGCCGATCTGGGTGGCGAGACGGATGCGCTGGCCTTCGCCGCCGGAGAGGGTGGCGGCGCTGCGGTCGAGGGCGAGGTAGCCGAGGCCGACAGCGTTGAGGAATTCGAGGCGTTCGATGATCTCGCGCTGGAGGCGGTCGGCGATGATGCGGTCGCGGCCGGTGAAGTTCATGTTCTTTGCGGCCTGGAGGGCGCGTTCCAGGGGAAGGGCGGTGAAGTCAGCTATGGATGCTCCGTTGACCGTGACGGCGAGGGATTCGGGGCGGAGGCGGCGACCCTTGCAGACGGGGCAAAGAGTCGCGGACATGTACTGCATCATGTACTCGCGATAGCCCTCGGATTTGGTGTCTTCGAGGTTGGCGCGGAGGTAGTTGAAGATGCCGTGGAAGCCGGTGCGACCGGCCTCATTGCGCGGGGGGCCGTAGAGGAAGAGCTTCTGCTGCTCGGGAGTGAGGTCTTCGAAGGGCTGCTTGATGTTGATCTTGTATTTTTCGGCGAAGAGCTTGATGAGGCGGAGGAGGTAGGCGGACCCACTGCCGGGGCCCATGGCTCCGTCGAGAAGCGGCTTGGACCAGTCGGTGATGGTCTTGGCAGGGTCGAAGTCGTAGATGCTGCCGAGGCCGTGGCAGTTGGGGCAGGCGCCGTAGTTGGAGTTGAAGGAGAAGCTGCGGGGCTCGAGGCGAGGGACGTTGATGCCGCAGTCGGGGCAGGCCATGGAGGAGGAGTAGAGGGTTTCGTCCATGCCGTGGATGGCGATGAGGACGAGTCCGTTGGCCATCTGGAGAGCTTTGAGGACCGAGGTTTCGAGGCGGCGGGTGTCGTATCTAAGCTGTAGGCTGTGAGCTGTGAGGTCTGAGCTCGGCGGGAGCGGTTTGAGAATGATGCGGTCGACTACGGCTTCGATGGTGTGGTTCTTGCGCTTTTCGAGGCGCATGCCTTCGGTGAGTTCGACCATCTCGCCGTCGATGCGGGCGCGGAAGCCTTGCTGGTCGAGGGCTTCGAGCTCTTCGCGGAACTCGCCCTTGCGGCCGCGGACAATCGGGGCGTAGACGGTGATGCGCTCGCCGGGGGAGAGTGCGGCGATGCGCTCGACGATTTGTTCGGCGGACTGGCGGGTGATGGGGCGGCCGCAGTTGGGGCAGTGGGGCTGGCCTACGCTCGCGTAGAGGAGGCGGAGGTAGTCGTAGATTTCGGTGATGGTGCCGACGGTGGAGCGGGGGCTGCGGCTGGTGGTTTTCTGCTCGATCGAGATGGCGGGGCTCAACCCGTCGATAGCGTCAACGTCGGGGCGCTCCATCTGATCGAGGAATTGGCGGGCGTAGGCGGAGAGGGTTTCGACGTAGCGGCGCTGGCCTTCGGCGTAGATGGTGTCGAAGGCTAGGGAGGATTTGCCGGAGCCGGAGAGCCCGGTGACCACGGTGAGGGTGTTGCGCGGAATGCTGACGTCGACGTTGCGTAGATTGTGCTGGCGCGCGCCGCGGACGGTGATGTGTGTAATGCCCATGGAAGTTGTATGGCAGTGTTCGGCCAAGTCTCTAGAATACGGCATTTGAAGTGAAGAGAGGTATGGGTGGGTGGAGAGGGAGATTCCCGGTCAGGCAACCTGATGATGGAAAAGATGTATCCGATGGAGCAATAGGGATACACGTTCGGGTCATTGTAAATGCTGACGGATTTGTAACAATAGCGACTGCTTTGCCGAGATTTTGCCAGGAATGCGTCTGGCGGCTAAATGTGGAACTTGAGGAGCGGTCGTGACTTCGTCGATTGTATTGGTGTGTGCGGTGTTGGCTTCGTTGGCTGTGGGTGTGCTGGTGGCTTACGGGGTGTGTATGGCGATGTTTGGGGTGTTTCAGATGCATGCCCGGCAGGTGGCGGCGGGAAATGAATCCAGGGGAGTGGTAGCGCCGGCCCAGGTAGTCAAGAGCTAAGGTTATTGTTCAAGTCTTATGGGGGCACGCCTTTCGGCTGCCCCTTTTTTCGTGCCAGGAAGGTTATTCAGGCGGATTTGGTTGTTGCTGCTGCTGCTGGCGCATGCGCTGTAACTGTTCATAGATCTGCTGCGGTGTTTTGACTCCGTTAGGGTTGTCCGGCTGGGAAAAATTTGCCGGGGCCGCTCCGTTCGGCGCGCCTGCGTTGGCTGGAGGGATGACGGGATTCCCTTGGGGCTGTGCGTAGGGGGGCGGCTGCACGGTCCGGGTGGAATCCTCGGGTTCCGGTCTGTTGTTGAAGGCGGCCGCGCTTGGATTGGGAGGAGTCGGGCCGCCCTGCCGGGGAGTGAGAATCAATTCTGAGAGTGCGGCTCCGTCGTGGTGGACGAGGATCATGTTGCTGCCGGTTCCGTCCAGCAGTTCAGCCAGAACCTGCGCTGGGCTATCCGGTCCGTATTGGCCGAAGACACGCTCGTCTGCGACGCCCCCGGTGATCTTGATTCCGGTGTCGGTGGCGATTTGACGAAGGATCTGATTGAGGCTGGCGTTATCTGCGGCGACGGAAAGTTCGCCGTCGGTGTAGGTGATCTGGGCGCGTTGCGGGGGACGTTGCGATGGAGTGAGGGGGACGGGGGGCGGTTCGGGTGCGGTGGTTGGCGTTGCCGGCAGGTTAGAGGGCGCCTGTGTTGACGCTTGCGGCGGGTGGGGCGACGATTGCGCCGACAACGATGCCGAGAAAACCACGCTCGCGACTACGGTAAATCGGATTGGCGCAAATTGATGCATGTGGTTTGTAGGACGCTCCGCGACAACGGAGGTAACCCGTCCTCGCGACGTGTTGTTGCGAACAGTCTACCGCGAATCGGGGAGGTTGGTGGAATTGTCAAAGGGTGATGAGTAAAGGATTGCCGTGCGGATACAGGTGCTTCGGATTTGATTGAGTCAAAAGGGGGGTGATTCCGTGTGTGGGTCGAGAGCGAATGGTTGAGAGTCAGATTGAAAGGGATCGGAGAGCGCTGGAGGGTCAAGGTCCTCGCGATCTGTCGCTGCGCTCAGGATGATAGCGGGAACAGGCAACGGCAAATGCAACGGCTACGGCAACCGCAAGGGCGACGGCGGGTTGTGTCCGGAAAGGGAGTTGGGTTGACCAGCGGATTTCTTCGCTCTGCTTCCCCAAACTTCGTGAGCAGCTTGCTTCCGTCGAGGTGACGGTTTCATCTAGGCGAAAGATAACGGGCCGACTGCGATGCGACGCCGTTTGTACTAGACTGGCAGAGGTCTATCGAGAAGGCTCGTGTGCTGCAGACGAAGCATCGTAAGGGACTGATGGCGGACGCGATGATACGAATCGGAATTGGGTTGCTGGCGGCGGTAACGCTGTTAGCGAGTGGTGCCTCGGCCGAGGTGTGCACGACGCAGTCGCAGATGACCGCAGCGGAGAGGGATGCTCTGGCTGCAGCGGGGCGTAATTTAGCGGCCAAGGTTCAGGCAAACGATGTGAGTGGGTTGCAGGCGGCCACCGCGGCGGCATATGCGAAGGATTTCAGTGGTATAGGACCTGTGGTAGGCAGTACGGCTGCAAAAGTGAAGGGCGGCACGCTGGCTGTCGAGCAGGTCTATCTACTGGATGGAACGCAGTTGAAGCGCGCGGCGGATGGGTCGATGCCGGATGCGCAGTTCTTTTGTTCGCTGAACAAGTCGATGGCCGAGGCGGATTTCGTGATCTCGGGGCTCGACCCAGGGCGTTATGGGTTTGTGATGGTGGATGTTGCCGATATCAGTTCCCCGTGGCGATTGTCCTTCCTGCTGCGGCAGGATCAGGGGCGGTGGACGATGGCGGGCTTCTATCCGAAGCCGCTGACCGCAGCGGGTCACGATGGTCTGTGGTACTGGACGCAGGCGCGGACGATGACGGCGCAGAAGGAGCGCTGGAACGCGTGGCTCTACTACCAGCAGGCTGAGAGTCTGCTGCAGCCGGCGATTTTTGTCCAAAGCACGCATCTGGAGAAGTTGAAGACGGAGGCGAGTGCTGCAGCCCCTCCTGCTTTGTCCGAGGGAGTGACTCCGGAGGCTCCGCTGGTGGTGAAGGGGCGGGATGGGGTGGAATATCACTTTACCGCGCTGGGAGTGGATGATTCTCTGGCGAAGGACAAGATCGATATTACGGCTCACTTGAAGGTTGACCAGATCGGAGATCCAGTGGCGGCTCGTAAACGAAACTCCGATGCGATGTTGGCTTTGCTTACTGCGTATCCGGAGATGCGGAAACCTTTCCATGGGGTGTGGATCGTCGCTGATGTGCCCGGACAGAATCCTTTTGCGACGGAGCAGCCGATGAGCGAGATTCACTGATCGGACGGCTGTATTTGCAATCTTCTAATGGGCATTTGAAGGGGTGATGCTATCTTGAGAATCGCTCCGCAAGACTGTAAGGCGAGTATCAAATGTGTACCGTTTTCCCAGGCGCGACTGGCATCCTATTGGTAAGAGAAGAGAATGATGAATAAATCGAAGAAGACATTGAGCCAGGCGATTCAGGAGCGGAGAGCGACGCCCAGCTTTGATGGAACGCCGATTCCTGCCGAAGACCTGAGACAGATCCTCGATGCGGGCTTGCATGCTCCGAGCGGATACAACATGCAGCCGTGGCGGTTTGTGGTGGTGCAGTCGCCGGAACAAAAAAAGAAACTGCGTGCGGCGAGTTATAACCAGGGAAAGGTGGAAGAGGCGTCGGCGGTGATTGTCGCTTGCGGGGATGCGGATGGGTGGCGCAGGGATCTGGATCTGATGCTGGAGCTGGGGCGGAAGGGCGGTATGCCGGAGAGCTACGCGGCACAGGCGCAGAACAGCGTCCCAAACTACATGTCGAGCTTTAGCAGCGCACAGATGCAGGCATGGCTTAACAAGCAGGTGATGCTGGCGTTTACGCATATGCTGCTGATGGCCGAGGTGATGGGCTACGACACGGCGCCGATGGAAGGTTTTGAGCAGGATAAGGTGCATGAGGTGTTGCGGCTCCCGCTGAGCTATTGGGTGGTGGCGCTGCTGGCGATCGGACATGCGAGGGGCCCGGATAAGTTTTATGGCGGCCGATTCGAGATGGCGCATACTGTGTTCGGCGAAGAGTTTGGCAAACCACTGAAGTAGCGGCAAGGGACGGCTGGACGGAAACAGCTGGACGGGGACGACTGGGGCTATGAAGTTTGCGCTGCGGGTTGTGGCTCTTCTGGTGCTGGTGGCGGTTGCGGCTGGACTGATTTTTTACCGGTATCCGCTTTGGGTGGCGGATCAGCAGGTTCGATTTCATCTGTGGCGCGAAGGCGTCAAGAGCGAGTACGTCGAGGCGGGTGGATACAGGCTGCATTATTTTGAAGCGTCGCCTGGGAATGGAGCCGGGGGGACGCCGCTGGTTCTGGTGCATGGGTTGGGAGCGCGGGGTGAGGATTGGGCGGCGATGATTCCGGCTCTGGCGGCGCATGGGTTTCATGTGTATGTGCCGGACCTGCTGGGGTATGGGCGGTCGCCGAAGCCGGATGTGGATTACTCGATCTCGCTTGAGGAGCAGACTGTGGTCCAGTTCATGCAGGCGATGCATGTGCCGCGGGCCGATGTGGGTGGCTGGTCGATGGGTGGGTGGATTGCGATGAAGCTGACGCTGGATCATCCGGAGATGGTGGACCGGCTGGCGATCTATGACAGCGCCGGGGTTTATTTTCCTGCGACGTGGGAACCGGCGTTATTCACTCCGAGCGATGTTGCCGGGGTAACGAAGCTGATAGCGATGCTGACACCGAAGCCGCGCTCGCTGCCGAACTTCGCGGCTGAAGCTGCGCTGCGGAAGCTGGAAGGAAATGCCTGGGTGGTGCAGCGTAGCATGTCTGCCATGACTAACGGGAAGGATCTGCTGGACTTCCGGCTGTATCAGATCACCCGGCCTATGCTGATTGTGTGGGGCTCGCAGGATGAGCTGATTCCGTTGTCTGCCGGTGAAAGAATTCATAAGAGCGTGCCGCAGTCGGTGCTGAATATTGTGGAGGGCTGCGGGCATCTGGCTCCGGCGGAGTGTGCGGGGCCGGTGGTGGAGGGGACGGTGGAGTTTCTTAGGGCTGAGCCTCCTATGCGGGGTGGTGTGAAGATGTTTCCGGCTCGGTAAGGGAATGGCTTAACACGGATTTTCACGGATGACATGGATTTAGACGCCGCTAGTCGGGTTGCCACTGGTAGGCGTTGGGTTGGGGCAGGCCGATGTGGGCGAAGACTCGGTGGACGAAGTTGCGGGCCATGTCTTCGGTGGTCTGGGGGTGGTTGTAGAGAGTGGGGATGGCAGGAAAGATGATGGCTCCCGCGTCGGAGGCCAGCTGCATGTTGCGGAGGTGGATGCGGTTGAAGGGAGTTTCGCGGACGCAGAGGATCAAGGGTCGGTTTTCTTTGAGGCAGACGTCGGCGGCGCGATGGATGAGGTTGCCGGCGAGGCCGTTGGCGATGTGCGCGAGGGTACCCATGGAGCAGGGGAGGATGATCATGGCGGCGGTGGGATAGCTTCCGCTGGCGATGTTGGCTCCTATGTCGGTTTCGGCGTGTTGTTTGATTTTCGGGGAGGGAGCGCCGAGGAGTTTTTCTACGAGGTCGTGGCGACCGCTGAAGTGGAGCTCTTCGGCGAGGACGCGGAGGGCGTTTTCGCTGACGACGAGATTGATTTTGGTGATGCGATCGTCCTGCACAGCGGCGCGCAGGAACTCGGCGGCGTAGATGCTGCCGCTGGCTCCGGTTACGGCGAGGGTGACGTTGCGAGTTTGAGCAGATTCGGGCACTGGATGATTATCGCTGATTGCCGGGGGTACCCCCCTCCCTATTGCCTGCGCGTAAACCACTTGTTTTCATCGTGATAGGCGAAGGCTTGGCCGCCACAATATTCCAAACAAATGGGTTACGTCCAAAATATTCCAACAAAAAGGGTTAACGCGATTTCTCCTCTCTGACAGGGCAAAGGCCCAGCTTGCGCCGGGCCTTTTTCCTTTCTTATCTTCTAGTTCTATTTTACCGAATCGAGCCTAACTAATTTCCACTTTTCGCGGATTTATTTTCTGTGGGGTAAGTGGCTGTCTTGCTTGCGGTTGGAGCTAGATTTCGGTGTCCAAATGGGGTCGGAGGGGCTTGACAAGATTTTTCAGGGTTTGCGAAGGGCGTAGGCGATCAGGGTTTGGCCGTGGAGGTGGTGTGCGGCGTTGAAGGCTTCGTTGCTGGCTTCTTCCTGCGCGGGGATGGTGGGATCGAGTTCGCAGGCGGCGATCTCTTCGGTGGAGGCGTGGATGAAGCAGAGCTCGCAGGTGGCGAGGTTGGTTTCGCGGTGGTCGCCGGCAGTGCGCATGGGGGGGCCGAAGGTGCGGCAGAGGATG
>DATMPD010000001.1:0-21213 GCA_035567955.1 Edaphobacter sp. | reverse complement strand
GCGTCCTCGGCTCCGCCACGGGCATGGACAAGTCCGCCATGAAGCAGCTCTTCGCCGCCGCCGGCCTCCCCCAAACCCCGCACGTCAACCTCCTCCGCAGCGAATGGAAGGCCGACGCCAAACGCTCGACCAAGCTCATCGAAAAAAATCTCACCTACCCGGTCTTCGTAAAACCCGCGAATCTAGGCTCTTCCGTAGGCATCAGCAAGGTCCACGACCGCAGCGAACTCGCCCCCGCAATGGACCTAGCCGCCGGCTACGACCGCAAACTCATCATCGAGCAGGGAGTAGGCGGCCCTGGCGCAAAACCCCGCGAACTCGAAGTAGCCGTCCTCGGAAACGACTCGCCCATTGCCTCGGTCGTCGGCGAAATCGTCCCCGGCGCCGAGTTCTACGACTACAACGCCAAGTACCACTCCGCCGCCAGCCTCCCCATCATCCCCGCCATCCTCTCCGAATCCGAGTCCAGACAAATCCGCAAAATGGCCATCGCCGCCTTCCGCGCCTGCGACTGCGCCGGCCTCGCCCGCGTCGACTTCCTCATGGAGCCGGCCGTCAAAGCCCGAAAAAACAAAAAGCCCACACCCGCCCGTATCTACCTCAACGAAATCAACACCATGCCCGGCTTCACCAGCATCAGCATGTACCCCAAGCTCTGGGAAGCCAGCGGCATCCCCTACAAACAACTCATCGATCGCCTCATCACTCTAGCCGCCGAACGCCACCGCGAAAAGCAACAGACCACCTTCACCCGCGTCTAAATAATATTGCGAATCAATAACAAGCCACTGCTATCCTGCTTCAACAAAACACTCGAAAGCCCAGATAGGGAGAACCAGACATCGAAACAATAGGCAAACCGGTCGCAGCGTCGTCGCGCAGCCCGAAGTATGCTGCCGCGTCCGCCGTCCTGCATCTGCTTCTCCTTGGTGTTCTGCTACTTCAGCGCGCCTCCTGGATCGCCCCGATTCGCCTCCCCGGCAATCCTCACGGCACCAATCTCATGGTCACCTACATGCCCGGCCGCGCGCCCATTCAGGCCTCAACCCCCAACCCAAAAGCCCTCCCGCAACAAGCCGCAGCCGACACCCCGCTTCCAACCCCACCTTCGCCGAAGCCGAAGACCAACGCGGTCTCACCCAACACCAACTCTCCCGCTTCGCCCAACCCTGACTCCACAACCGGTGCGGACTCCCTCGGCTCCGGCAACATCAACATCGCCCTCGCCAGCTACTTTCCCACACCAAAGCCCGACCTCTCCACCCTTCCCCGCGGCACCAAAGGCGATGTCATCCTCGACATCGTCATCGACACAACCGGCAAGATCGCCGACATCAAGATGACCAGCGGTCTAGGCCACGGCATCGATGAAACCATCATCGCCACTGTCCAGCAATGGACCTTTCACCCCGCCACCCGAGACGGCCAGCCCGTAGCCAGCGAACAGGAACTCCATTTCCATTACGAAAAAAAGGCCTGACCTAGCCGGCCACCCTACAACACCCGGTCATGCTTGTACCCCTCCGCCGTCAGCGCGGCCAGCAACTCCTCCACCTGCTCCCGCCCACGGGTCTCCATCGTAATGTCGATCGTAGTATCGCCGAGGTTCACGCCGTAGTACGCCCGGTTATAGAGCGTATCCACAATGTTCGCGCGGTACTTTGCGATCAGCAACGTCAACTCCGCCAAGGCCCCAGGCTTATCCAACAGATGAATCCTCAGCCGGATCATTCGTCCATCCTGCACCAGGCCGCGCTCGATAATCCGGCTCAGCAGCGTCACATCGATATTTCCCCCGCACACCATCACCGCCGTATGCGCACCGTTCAGCGAAGTCTTTCTCTGTAGCAAAGCCGCCAGCGCAGCAGCCCCCGCTCCCTCCGCCAGCGTCTTCTCCCGCTCCAGCAACACGAGGATCGCCGACGCGATCTCGTCTTCGTCCACCGTTACAATCTCATCGACATATCGCTCGACCACGGGCAGCGTCACATCGCCCGCACGCCTCACCGCGATGCCATCAGCAATCGTCGTCGACGGCTCTACCGTCACTGGGCGATGCAACTTCACAGCCGCGACCATCGACGGCAGCCGTGACGTCTGCACCCCAATCACCCGAATCTCAGGCCGCGACTCTTTGATAGCGCACGCAATCCCTCCAATCAGGCCGCCGCCGCCGATCGGCACCACAACCGCCTCCAATTGCGGAACCTGTTCCAGCAACTCCAGCCCAATCGTGCCCTGTCCCGCCATCACCACTGCATCGTCGAACGGATGAATAAACGTCATCCCCTGAGCCTCGCACAGCCGCGTCGCCTCCTCACAGGCCTCGTCGTAGTTCGCGCCATACAGCAGCACTTCAGCGCCAAAGCCACGCGTCGCCGTCACCTTCACCAGCGGAGTAGCCAGCGGCATCACGATCAGCGCCCGAATCCCTCGCTTCGTCGCGTGATACGCGACCCCCTGCGCATGATTGCCTGCACTCGCCGCCACCACCCCGCGAGCCGCCTGCTCCGGCGACAGCAGCGCAATACGATTCAGCGCGCCTCGCTCTTTGAAGGAGCCCGTCATCTGCAAATTCTCAAGCTTCAGATAAACCTGCTGCCCCGTCAGCGCAGACAACATCTGCGAATGCGGACAGGGCGAACAATAGATGGATCCACGCACCCGCTCTCGCGCAGCAACCACATCGGCAAGGCTGATACTGGGACGGCTTATCAAATCACTCACAGGTCTGTTGGTTTCCTTTAAAAATTCCCGGCGCGTCTTCCAGCCAAGTCCTTCCAGCTTAAGCCCACCCTCACCGCCGCTGGCGAAACCGGTTCGCCAGGGCAAACTCATCCCGCAACTCCGGAGTCCGCAGATTCTCCCGCACATGCTGCAACCGCTGCTCCAGCGCCAGCAGCGTATCCGCAACCGGTCCGGTGTTGGTCCATGCGACATCACGCCACATGCTGTACGGGCTCGCTCCGAGCCTGGTCGTTTCCTTCAACGCTCGTCCACCAATCGCCGCAATCTCCGGAGCATCGCCAAACCTATCCTCAAGCAGCGCCGCCAGCGCAGTCGACAGCATCTGCGGCAGATGACTCACCCACGCGCACAGCTCATCATGCTTCACTGGATCCATATCCAGCGTGCGCGACCCGAAGCACCCAACCCACCCTCGCCACTCTTTTTCCATCGCCGTCATCTCAATCGAGGTCGGTGTAAACAGCCACATCGCCCCGTCGAAGAGTCCAGCCTCCGCCAGCAAAGCCCCGCCCGACTCTTTGCCTGCCATCGGATGCCCAGGCAAGAAACTCGCCGTCTGCGCGTCGGCAAACAGCCGCTGCGCAAGCTCCACAATCTCGACCTTCGTGCTCCCTACATCGGTCACAAGCTGTCCCGCGTGCAACACCGGCGCCAGCTGCTGCATCCAGTCTTTGATCGCGAGGACCGGTACCGCCAGCACAATCACGTCTGCCAGCCTGGTTAGCTCCAGCGCATCGTCACGATTCGACGCTCTGCCGTCGATCGCGCCCATTTGCACCGCGGCCGCCATCTCCAGTGAACTCGCATCCCACCCGTCGATACGCCCCGCAAACCCCGCCGCGCGCAAGGCGAGACCGGTTGAAGCTCCGATCAGCCCGGTCCCGATGATGAAAACGCGCTCCATTAAATTCCCGCTCCCCTACGCAATCGTCCGGCCGACCACTGGAGCCAGCATCCGCAGCTGCGCCATCAGCTTCTGTAACTGTTCCGGGTACAAACTCTGCGCTCCATCGCTCATTGCCTTATCCGGGTTCGGATGCATCTCCATCAACAGCCCATCCGCTCCTGCGGCCACACTCGCCAGCGCCATCGCCGGAACCAGGTCGCGTATCCCGACACCATGCGACGGATCGCCCAGCACCGGTAGATGCGTCAGCTTCTTCAGCACCGGAATCGCCGAAATATCCATGGTGTTGCGCGTATACGTCTCGAACGTCCGCACGCCGCGTTCGCACAGCATCAGGTTGTAGTTGCCGCCGGAGAGTATGTACTCCGCGCTCAGCAACACCTCTTCGATCGTCGCCGAAATCCCCCGCTTCATCAGGACCGGCGTCCGAACGTGCCCCAACTCGCGCAGCAGGTTGAAGTTCTGCATATTGCGCGCACCCACCTGGAAGCAGTCGATAAAGGGAAGCATCAGCTCGATCTGCGAGATCTCCATCACCTCGGTAATAACGAGCAGTCCCGTCTCGTCCCCTACCTCTCGCAGCAGCTTCAACCCATCCAGACCCATGCCCTGAAAGCTGTACGGCGAACTCCGTGGCTTGAACGCACCGCCTCGCAGAAACTGCCCACCCGCCGCCGCCACCAGCTTCGCGCTGCTCATAATCTGCTCCCGTGACTCCACCGAGCAGGGCCCCGCCATAACAACTATCTCTTTCTCTCCAACCACAACGCCGTTCGGGAACCTGACTGTAGTGCCCTCAGGGCGAAAGCTCCGCCCCGCCAGCTTGTACGGTGACGAGATCCGGTATGCGTCATGCACCCCCGCCAGTACTTTGAACTCCGCAACCTCAAAGTGTTCCGGCGTCCCCACGCCCGCCAGAATCGTCTGCGCCTCGCCCGTCGTCCGATGGACGTTGAAGCCGAGCTCCACCATCCGCTCGATCACCTGTTGTATATTTTCTTCCGTCGCCTGGCCTTGCATCGCTACAATCATCGTCTTCGCTTCACTCTCTTGGTACGTAACTGAATCCATCACAAAATCTACCGCCTAAATATCGCGCCGCTGCAAGGTCCGCATCACATCCATGATCCGCTCATACACATGCATCAGCTCGGCATCCGCCAGCGGCCCGGGATTTGCCGCACGCACACGGTCGAAGACGTCCTGCTCCCGGCGTGGCTCATAGACCGGAAGATTGGCCGTCTTCTTGAGCTCTCCAATCGCGCGTGCAGCCGCCGCACGCTGGCTGATGAGGCGAACAATCTCGATATCCAGCTCATCAATCTTCTTTCTCCAGTCGGAGATGTCCATCCAGTTTCCTCATGATGCAGCGGCGTACCCTCGAGCGCGCCTCGCTGCGAAATATGTTGTTCTCTCAATGATAAACGCCGCTTCGTGCCAACATTGCCAGCCCTGTCTCTGTCGAAGCTCATGCCCGCAACCCCGCTATAAAGCGTCCAACCGCAGTCGCAGCCTCAGCCGGCGGCGTCTTCTCGATCAGTGCCACCAACGCGCTGCCGACGACCGCAGCATCCGCAAATTCCCCCACAGCCTTCACATGCTCTGCATTGGAAATTCCGAATCCCACCGCAACAGGCAGTGACGTAAACTCCCGCAGCCGCCTCACCAACTCAGCAGCATCCCCCGCGACCTTCTGCTGAGTCCCCGTTATCCCTACTCGCGAGATCGCGTACACAAACCCCTTCGAAGCCCCCGCAATCGCCTTCAACCGCGCATCCGGACTCGTTGGCGCAGCCAGAAACACCGGAGCCAGCACATGATCCCGCATCGCCTCCAGATACTGCCCCGCCTCCTCCACAATCATGTCCGTCAGCAAGACGCCATCCGCTCCAGCCTCCGCGGCTCGCGCGCAAAATGTCTTCATCCCCATCCGTACCACGGGGTTCAGATACGAAAACAAAACCAGTCCAGCCGCAGGCCGCGCCGCCCGCAACTGCTTCGCCAGCTCCAGGACGTCGGTCAGCCGCGTTCCCTTTGCGACCGCCCGCTCACTTGCCCGCTGAATCACCGGCCCATCCGCCAGCGGATCGCTGAACGGAACTCCCAGCTCAATCACATCGGCCCCATTATCAATCGCCGCCAGAGCAATCTCCCGCGTCGTCGCCAGATCCGGATCACCCGCTGTCAGATAAATCACCAGCCCCGGGTTCTTTGAGAAAGTTATCGGCACTTACGAATCCTCTCGTTTTTCGGAGTACAGGTAGTAAAAATCGCAGTCAATTCCAGGCCGAAGCTGACCCAGCTCGGACAGAGTTTCATGATCTAAACCAAAGCCGGGATAGTCGGTATAAAAATATCCAATCAGTTGCATGCCTCCATCGACTGTTGCACGCAAATCCGTGATTGTTGGGGAACAGACCTTTAGCTGCTCGAGCACATCTCTCACTTGCTCCTCAAGAGAAGTAGATTGCCCCAACCGTGAATTCAGATTCCAACGGCTATGTTTTCGCTCTAGTTGCGTCTTAGGATTCAAATCACCCTTCTTCCATGAAGACGTCGGTTCAAGACCAAGACGCGTGGAAATATCGGCTGGGTCAAACTCGCCAACCAACGTGAAGTACGCACGGTATTCGTTCGGTCTTGTCATAGTCGCTAGGCCTTTACCGCTGCACCCTTCAAATCAAGCTCCCGCGCCAAAATCCCCATATCCTTATCGCCTCTTCCCGACAGATTCACCATCAGCACAGCACTCTTCGTCATCGTGGGAGCCAGCCGGATCGCCTCGGCCACCGCATGCGCGCTCTCCAGCGCCGGCAGAATCCCCTCCGTCCGCGACAACGTCACCGTCGCCTTCAGCGCAGCATCATCCGAGCACGAAACATACGTCGCCCGTCCCGAATCATGCAGCATCGCGTGCTCCGGCCCGACGCTCGCATAGTCCAGGCCTGCCGAAACCGAATGCGTCCCGCTCACCTGTCCAGCGTCATCCTGCAACACATACGAGTACGTACCCTGCAGCACACCAGGCACGCCGCCGCCCACCTTCTGGAACCGAGCCGCATGCTCGCCCAGCGCCGTTCCGCGCCCACCGGCCTCAACGCCAATCAGCTGCACATTTTCATCCGGCAAAAACTCATAGAACGCTCCAATCGCATTCGACCCGCCGCCCACACACGCAATGATCGCCGTCGGCAGCCTGCCCTCCCGCTCCAGCATCTGGGCCTTGGCCTCGCGGCTGATCACACGATGAAAGTCCCGCACCATCGTCGGATAGGGATGTGCCCCCAGCGCACTTCCCAGAATGTAATACGTCGTCCGGACATTCGTGACCCAGTCCCGCATCGCCTCGTTGATCGCGTCCTTCAACGTTGCCGACCCACCCGAAACCCCGCGCACCTCGGCCCCTAGCAACCGCATCCGGTAGACATTCAGTTCCTGCCGCCTCATGTCCTCCTCACCCATATAAATCACGCATTCCAGCCCGAACAGCGCGCAAACCGTAGCCGTCGCCACCCCATGCTGCCCCGCGCCGGTCTCCGCAATAATCCTCTGCTTGCCCATCCGCCGAGCCAACAGCCCTTGACCCAGCGCATTGTTGATCTTGTGCGCTCCCGTATGCAACAAGTCCTCGCGCTTCAGATAAATTTTCGCCCCACCGCATTGCTCCGTCAGCCGCTTCGCAAAATACAGCGGAGTCGGTCGTCCGCAGTAGTTATGCAACAGGTCAGCCAACTCCGCCTGAAACGCCGGATCCTCCTTGGCAAGCGCATACGCGTACTCCAACTCCTCCAGCGCCGCCATCAACGTCTCCGGAACATACCTCCCGCCATACGCCCCAAACCGCCCCGCCACCGCCGTCGGCAAACTCGTCGTCGCACTCATCGCTCTCTCCTTTGCACTCCGCAAAATGCCATTTCGCAAAACAAAAGCCGCGACTCGTAGGGTCGCGGCTCGTGTGGATGTCGAATCAACTGAACTTTTCGAATTTCTGTCAGATGAAGCTACTCCGCCGAAGCCGCTATTGTGCGCCAATAGCGGAGAAGAAACGAAATTCGGCTGGGCTGAGAAATCATCTTGCTACCAAGATACATCCTGTCTCCCCTGCACTGCAACCTGGCCCCGCAACTTTGACCGGCTAAAACCCTGTCTCTTCGTTCAGCGACTGCCCAATGGCGGACATCGACATCGCCATCTGGCTCTCTTCTTCTTCCATCGTCTCCTCGCGCAGAGCGGCTGGCGCCATCATTCTCTTCAGCGACAAGACGCCCATTACAACCAGCACAACGACCTCCGGCTCGATAGGCTGACGGTAGTCCGGCGTTGCGTGCGTCACATAATACGTAATCGGGAACACAGCTATCAGAGCGACATAGTGCAGCGCGCTGATCGAATCTCGCCGCCAGAACCTTCGCGCTCCCAGCAGCATCAGCACGGTGATGCTGCTGCAGAAGAACACATCCGCAATCTCGAGCGGCTCTTTGTTGAGATAAGCCGGACTGAAGCTCCAGAAGCCGGTCCAGTAGCTGAAGGCACGCCGCAGCGAGAGACCGGCAAAAAACGTTGGATTCTGCTCAATGAATTTCAGCGCCAGCGTCTTCTTCTCCGCGATATACCCGATCTCCCCTTCCGCTTCATACCGCTGCATCTCCACGGGATTGCTTGCCGGATGCGCCCACACCGCGTTGGACTCGAAGGTGTCGCCGTTATTTCCCGCCCAGCACTCCAGCCAGAAGTTATCTCGCACCGGCCCGGCAAAGTGCAGCGCACGATAGTTGTGAATCGCCCATGGTGTCAACATGGCGACGAGTCCAACCGCAGCCACCACACATCGCAGCGCCCATCGCGCATCGCGTCGTCGCATCTCCAGCACGGCGAGCAAAAGAAACACCGGAAACATCGTCAGCACCGATGGGTTTGCCAGTGCGGCGACTCCGTACATCAGCCCAAACCCCAGCCAGGCCAGAACTCTCTCCTGGCGATGCAAACGCTGTGCGAAGTAGAAGCAGATCGTGAACAGCAGCCCCGTCAGCGCATAATCCCACACCCTCGCTCCGGAAAAATAGATGGCATACGGATAGATCACCCAGCCCCATCCCGCCATCGTCGCTGCCTTCTCACCCAGAGTGTAGCGTCCGCTGAAATACAGCGGAATACAAGTCAGCGCAGAGAGCAGGCTATTGATCGATAGAATCGCGAAGGCCGCTTTCGCTGTATACAAACCGAACAGGTGAAACATAGCCGCTACCAGATACGGAAACAGCGGAGGAACCATTGCAGTAGGCCCTGTCAAAGGAAAGAAAGGCGAGCTGAAGCCATGTCCCTGAAAGATGGACCGCGCCACCCAACCCATCTCCCACCCAAACGCCGCATGATGATCCGCAGGGTCGGCCTGATCGCGAAACCCGTAGACCACCACCATCAGCCGCACGATCAAGGCGGCGAGCACCATCAGTAAAACCTGATGACGACTCCAAATTTTGCGGAAGGAATTCGCGCTCCGATCGTTTAAGATGGCCCAGTCCCCATCTCTGTCGAATTGCGCAAAAGCCATGCCGTCATCTTATGCTCGGTCCATCCAAAATTAGTGGGTCAGTCGAAAATTGGCACAGGCCAATTGAATAACTTTTGTCGAACCAAGGCTTTCAACGAAGCCAACAGTCGTACCGGAACAGCCAATATAGGGTTAGACGCCGGACCGATCCATCGGGCTACATACGGCGTCAGATTTTTTGCACCCGCTGCACATCCCGCACACCCGGGACTTTTCGCAAATTCTGCACCAGCTTGTTCAAATGGCGCACATCCACCGTCTCCACCACAAAATCCACAACCATCGTTCCCTCCGGTGTCGGCTTCGTGTCCACACTTCGAATATTCGTCCCATCGTCGGCGATGATCGCCGTAAATTCCTTCAGCAAGCCTGCACGATCGTCACAGATCACCGTCAGCTTCACCGGATAGGTCTGCTGCTTCGTGGTTCCCGGTTCCGTAAGCGATGGCGACCACTCCACCTGAATCCGCCGGTCCGACTCATACAACAAGTTCTGCACATTCGGACAACTCCGCGCATGCACCGCCACTCCCTTGCCTCGCGTCACATACCCCACAATCTCCTCGCCGCGAATCGGGTTACAACAGCGCGCCCGGTACACCAGCAGATCGTCCTGCCCCTCCACCTGCAGCGACTCCGAGCCCTTCCCAAAGAAGACCCGCTTCACCGCCTCCGACATCTGCCCCAGCGTATTGCCGATCCCGCTCTCCGGCGCCGCCGGCTCAGCCGTCATCGTAGAACCCGGCTCCAGCTTATTCAGCACCTGCCGCGCCGAAAACTTCCCAAACCCCACACCGGCCAGCAGCTCCGCCTGCGTCCCCAGCCCATAATCTCCCGCGACCCTGTCGTAGTCCGCCTCGGTGAACTTACTCAGCCCCAACTTGTACTTTCTAGCCTCGCGGTCCAGCAGCTTCCTGCCAATCTCGATCGCCCGCTCCCGCTGATGCTCGTTCAGCCAGTGCTTGATCTTGTTCCGCGCCCGCGAGCTCTTCGTAAAACTCAACCAGTCGCGGCTCGGAGCATGTCCCGCCTGAGTCGAAATCTCGACAATATCGCCATTGCGCAACTTCGTCCGCAGCGGAACGATCCGCCCATTAACCTTCGCCCCAACCGTCGTATTCCCCACCTCGGTATGAATCGCATAGGCAAAATCAATCGGACTTGCATCCTTCGGCAGCACAACGACCTTGCCCTTCGGAGTGAAGGTATAAACCTCCTCCGGATACAAATCGATCTTCAGCGTGGACATGAACTCATTGGGATCGGTCATCTCCCGCTGCCACTCCATCAACTGCCTCACCCACGCCAGCCGCTGCTCATCCTTGGCGCTCACATTGTCCGAGGCCTTGTACTTCCAGTGCGCCGCAATCCCTTCCTCTGCGACGCGATGCATATCCTCCGTCCGAATCTGCACCTCGAACTGATGTCCACCGTCCGCAATCAAAGTCGTATGCAGCGACTGATACAGATTCGGCCGAGGCATAGCAATAAAATCTTTAATCCTCCCCGGCACCGGCCGCCAGATCGAATGCAGCAGCCCCAGCAGCGCATAGCAATCCTGAACCGAGTTGCAGATCACCCGAATCGCCAGCAGGTCATACACCTGGTCCACCGGAATCTTCTGATCCTGCAGCTTCTGCTGAATCGAATAAAGCCGCTTGATTCGCGACTCGACCCGCCCCTGAATCTTGAACTCCTTCAGCTTCGCCTCGAGCTGCGTCACAATCTTCTGCAGAAACTCCTCGCCCTTGCCCCGCAGAGCGTCCACCTCATTCGACACCTGCTCATACGCATAAGGATCGGTATAGCGAAACGCCAGGTCCTCCAACTCGCCGCGCAGCTTACCCATGCCCAGCCTGTGCGCCAGCGGCGCATAAATATCCAGCGTCTCCCGCGCGATCTTCTGCTGCTTCTCCGGCTTCAGATGTTCCAGCGTCCGCATATTGTGCAGCCGGTCCGCCAGCTTGATGATCACCACGCGAACATCGGTCACCATCGCCAGCAGCATCTTGCGAATATTCTCCGCCTGATGGTCCTCGCGATTGGCAAACTTGATCTTCTCCAGCTTCGTCACACCCTCAACGATGTGTGCCACCTGGTCCCCAAACCGCTTTGCTATTTCCGCCGACGTGACATCAGTGTCCTCGACCGCATCATGCAGCAGCCCCGCCGCGATCGCAGTCGAGTCCATCTTCAACTCGGCCAGTACCTGCCCCACCTCCAGCGGATGGATGATGTAAGGTTCGCCGCTTGCCCGCTTCTGCCCCTCATGCTGCAGCAGGCAGAAAGCCCACGCCTTCCGGATAATCTCCAGGTCATCCCCAGGCCGATTCTCATGCACCGTAGCCAGCAGCCGCTGAAACTTCGCATCTACTGACCGAATATCCCTGGCCGAGCTACCCGCAAGATGGCTTGCCGAAGACTCCGAGGGCTCCAAAGACTCAGAAGCCTCGTCCACCCCCGCGATCACCAGCGGCATTTCCGGATCACCTGAAGCCCCCGCAGTGGCAGCCTCCGGCTCCGGATCAACCGTTTCCTTCCGCTTGCCACGAGAGATCGCATCCGACACCATCGGCGGGGTCGCGACAGGAGAAGCTGCTTCCAGCTCCGTCCCCGCATCGACCTTTGTCTCCGGTTGGCTCTTCGGTTTTTTGTTCGACTCTGGCTGCGAGCCAGCCTCCTTAGAGGCCGGATGAGCGGTTGCCATAGGACATTATAGGCTGTCGCTTAAATCCGCGCCTCCCGTGGACCCTGCACAGTTCAGGCCGGCTGCGGCTGCATCTCGTTGCCGAAAATCAAGGCTGAACTCCCCGCGAGATTCTCTTGATAAGAAACTCCTGCAACAATGCGCCAGCCGCACCGCCGGCTGTACCGATCAGCGAATTCCGGATCGTCAACTCCGCCCCCTCACGGTCGCTCGCCGGATAGTAGACATTCGAAAATCCCGCCGCCGCCAGGTTTCCCAGCACATTGGAATAGTTTGGCTGCCAGCGTCCGTTGTCTCCCTTGCAGATGACGACGCTCGCGATGGCATGAAGCGCCCGGGACCGGATACTCCCGGTGCCCTTGTAGAAATAACGCGGATCCTGGTGCAGCAACGAAGGAAAAACCGCATCGGCCAGAAACGTGCTCACCAGGCCGTCCGCATACACAGCCCCAAACCGTTTCGCGTAACCACTCGCTCCCTGTCCATACCCGCTGAAGTCGTTGTCCGATTGCTCCACGCCGGCAATTCCAGCAGAAATAACGATCGATACAGGGTCGACCGACGTCCTCCATGCCAGCCCGTACTTCTCCCCGCTGCTCAGCGGTACCGGGTCCCGGCTATAGGAGACATAAAAATTCGGAATTGCCCCCAGCACTCGTTGCTTCTCCTCCGCACGCATCTCCTCCTCGGCCATATCTCGCCGCGTGAAGACGACCGCAACCTCGGTCGTAGACGTCGCGACCCTCAACTCCACCGGAGGCAGGTCGTAATCTTCCTTCGGGCGCAGCATCAGGCCCTCTGACGACCAGTTCGAAAATCCCTTCGCCGTCACGCTGACTTTGAAGGATCCAGGCGCGACTGAACTGAACCGGAAGAAGCCACTGGTATCGGTTGTAATGTCACGCGGGTCTCCGCCGCTGGCGGACTTCAGCTCCACCGTGGCCCCTCCCACCTCGGCTCCGTTCGCGTCCAGCACGGTCCCGCAGATCGCCCCTCCAGCAGGATCCGTCGCATGCACTTCAGGCGCGTCCAGCAGCGGACGAGTTGTAGCAGCTCCCGCAGAAAGCTCCGCGTCCCGGTGCATCGCCGGGGACTGGGCATACGACAGCAGTCCAGCCGTCGTGAGCCAACACGCCGCCACCAGAAATGCCTCCGCGCGCCTTCGCAACGACGCCCTGCAGTGATAGGCTTCCATCCGGCGTCCCTCACCCCCTGTGTGCGCAGAACCCCTCAAGAGCAACGAATGTTGCCCAGGGTTCGCAACCCTTCCCATCATTTACGTTCTATCCCTATTTACGGCAGAATGATCTAACACTTAAGTGAGCTGAGAGTAGCCGCCTCACCCCGGAGGCGGGCGTCGCCTTCGGCAAAGGCTCAACTGGGAGACTCGCGAATTCTTGTCAAGCCCCAAACCTCGTGAAAACTCGCCAACCCACACATAACAGACGAAATATATTTCTCTCCAACGTGGCATTTTAGTTTTGGTCAATCCGGTAAAATAGAACTAGAGTCAAAAAAAGCCCCGGTCCGGGATAAACGGATCGGGGCTTCTGTTTTTTCCTGGGTCATAAGTCAAAACCTAAGTCCATGCCTAAAGTCTCTCCTTAGAAGACTTTGCGACATAAAGACACGGGCGGGGCCCCCCGGGTCAAGAAAGAAGCAAGCCGATGGAGCACTGCTTAAGCCGACGCAGGACTCTTTCCCGCCAGCTGCCGCAGCACATACTGCAAAATCCCGCCGTTCTGGTAGTACTGAATCTCCTGAGGCGTATCGATCCGCACCGTCGCCGAAAACTCCGTCGTCTTGCCCAGATCCGACTCGGCAAATACCGTGACAACCCTGCCGTCGGCAAACTTGTTATCCAGCATCGCCTTCACCTGACCCGGCTTCTCTCCAATCGCAAAGATCTCCTCTCCCGAAAGACGCAGCGACTCGACATTCTGCCCCGGCATAAACTGCAGCGGAAGAATCCCCATCCCCACCAGGTTCGAACGGTGAATCCGCTCATAGCTCTCCGCGATCACAAACTTAATTCCCAACAACCGTGGCCCCTTCGCCGCCCAGTCACGCGAAGAACCCGACCCATACTCCTTGCCAGCCAGAATCGCCAGGGGCGTCCCTCGCTTCGCATATTCCACCGAAGCATCGTAGATCGACATCGGCAGATCGTCGGGCAACAGCCGCGTCACTCCGCCTTCCGTTCCCGGAGCCAGCTTGTTCCGCAACCGGACATTCGCGAACGTCCCACGCACCATCACCTCATGGTTGCCGCGGCGCGACCCATAGCTATTGAAGTCCGAAGGCTTCACCCCATGCTCCGTCAGATATTTCCCTGCAGGCCCATTCAACTTGATCGAACCCGCCGGCGAAATATGATCCGTCGTCACCGAGTCGCCCAGCACCGCCAGCACCCGCGCCCCATGAATGTCTTCCACCGCCGCAGGCTTCGCGGTCATCCCGTCGAAATACGGAGCCTTGCGAATATAAGTCGAATCCGGCTCCCACCCGTAGGTCTCCCCATCAGGAAACTTCAAACTCTGCCAGTTATTGTCCCCGTCCGTCACTGTGCTGTACTGCCTGCGGAACATCTCGGAATCGATCGAAGAGGTCACCGCCGACGCCACCTCCTCCTGAGTCGGCCAGATATCGCGCAAGTACACCGGACCGCCATTCTTTCCATGTCCTAGCGGCTCGGTGTCAAAGTTATGCCCAATATGCCCCGCCAGCGCAAACGCCACCACCAGCGGCGGACTCATCAGGTAATTCGCCCTCACCTCCGGCGAGATTCGCCCCTCAAAATTCCTGTTTCCGGAGAGCACCGACACCGCGACCAGTCCATTGTCTTCAATCGACTTCGAAACATCCGACGGCAACGGCCCCGAGTTCCCGATGCACGTCGTACATCCATACCCCACCACCTGGAACCGCAGCTTATCCAGATACGGCATCAGTCCGGACTTGATGTAGTAATCCGTCACCACGCGCGAACCCGGCGCCAGCGACGTCTTCACCCACGGCGGCGTGCTCAGGCCCTTCTCCACCGCCTTCTTCGCCAACAAACCAGCCGCCATCATCACATAAGGATTCGACGTATTCGTACAAGACGTAATCGCCGCAATCACAATCGATCCATGGTCCAGATACTTGTCCGGATCCACGCCAAACCGGGTCCGTATCGACACATGCGGAGCCTCCAGCTGCGGCATCGTCTCATCCTCAATCGTAATCACCGGCACCACCGGAGCCTCCACAACCGGCGCCGAAGCCCCGATGCTGCTGCTCAAATCACCCGAGGCCGAAGCCGTCCCACCTTCGCCCTCCCACCGCACCATCTGCCGAATCACCTGCGTATTCCCATTCGGCCCCAGCAGCGACGGCAGTTGCTCCTTGAAGCTTGCGCCCGCCTGCGACAGCGGAACCCTGTCCTGCGGCCGCTTCGGCCCTGCCACGCTCGGTTCAACCGTGGCCAGATCGAGAGCAATCGTCGCCGAGTACACCGCCTCCTCCGCATCTGCCGTATGGAACAGCCCCTGTTCGCGGTAGTAAGCCTCCACCAGTGCAATATGCTCTTCCGTCCTGCCCGTCAGCCGCAAATACCGCAGCGTCTCCGCATCCACTGGAAAGAACCCGCACGTCGCCCCATACTCCGGAGCCATATTTGCAATCGTCGCACGATCGGCCAGCGGCAACTCAGCAATCCCCGGCCCATAGAACTCCACAAACTTCCCGACCACGCCCAGCTTGCGCAGCATCTCGGTCACAGTCAGCACCAGATCCGTCGCGGTGGTCCCTTCCTTCAACTTGCCCGTCAGCTTGAACCCAACCACCTGCGGTACCAGCATGCTCACCGGCTGCCCCAGCATCGCAGCCTCGGCCTCAATCCCACCCACACCCCAACCCAGCACACCCAACCCATTCACCATAGTTGTATGCGAGTCCGTGCCAACCAGCGTATCGGGATATGCAAACGCACGCGTCTCCTCTACGCTGGCCTTGTGTCCCGCCTCGGCGACAGCGTCGAGACTCCGTTCCGGCGAAGTCGTGAACACCACCCGCGCCAGATACTCCAGATTCACCTGATGACAGATCCCCATCCCCGGCGGCACCGCGGAAAAATTATTGAACGCCGTCTGTCCCCACTTCAAAAACGCATACCGCTCGCGGTTCCGTTGAAACTCCAGCGCCGCATTAAGGTCATACGCCCGCTGCGTTCCAAACTCATCCACCTGCACCGAGTGGTCGATCACCAGCTCCGCCGGCTGCAGCGGATTGATCTTCTCCGGATCGCCTCCGAGAGCCTTCATCGCATCTCTCATCGCAGCCAGATCGACAATCGCCGGCACTCCCGTGAAGTCCTGCATCAACACCCGAGCCGGCATGTACGCAATCTCGCGCGAAGGCTCCGCATTCGGATCCCAGCACGCCAGAAACTGAATATCGTCCTGGGTCACCGTCCTGCCATCCTCATGCCGCAGCAGATTCTCCAGCAGAATCCGCAGAGAAAATGGCAGCCGGGTCAGACTGACACCGGTCTCCTCCAGCGCTTTCAGACGAAAAAAAATGTATTTCCCCGGGAACGAGGATGAAGTCAGTGTGGACAGGCTCTTGAACGAATCGGGATGCGATTGGGTCGACATGGTGTCTTCTCCGAAGCGCGCCATACAAGGCGCAAGGGGTAGGGGCCGTAGTCAAGACTTCAACCGCAGACAGCAGCGGCCGAGTCCAAAATGTTCAACGGAGGGATGGTACTAGCAGCGACCGCGGTCAGGGCGACCGTGGCGGAAGCGCTTCGTGTTGGGAAGACAGCCTGCCATGGACATTATTTTACTGCGATCGGCGGCCCTTCGGTAAAGCCCAACCGCCCACTTTGTAAGACGTGATATCCGATACCAAAGTCGCCACGTTCAAAAAAACAATCGACAGATGACTGCCGCTGAGCCTTCGCCATAACAACGCGGATACAATTCGATGGGTCGGCATGCACGTAACCCGTGTAGTTTCTTGCCTCCCATCGCGCGACAGTGGAAAAACGCATCTCATTCAATAAGTTTGGGTTAAAACGTTCGGCAGGTACGAGGAGGACACGCAGTATGGATAGGTCAGGCCCCCGGTTGTTCTTAGGTCTTTCACTCGGATTCTTAATCCTCATCGGAGCGGCAGGTTGCCACCGCGACCCCAACTTCGCTGAGGCCGCTTCGGCTCCCAACAACTCGGGATCGGATCCTGCAGACGCCAATATGGCGCCCGTCGCGAACAACCAGCCTCTACCAGCTGCCGCCCCTGCGCCTAAGAGTGCAGTCCTCGGAATCCGCGCCCAGGCCCAGCCGCAGCAGAGTGCAGAGCAATATCCCCCCCAGCAATATCCGCC
This sequence comes from Edaphobacter sp., assembly GCA_035567955.1. Classification (GTDB taxonomy): domain Bacteria; phylum Acidobacteriota; class Terriglobia; order Terriglobales; family Acidobacteriaceae; genus Edaphobacter. Next base: position 3,932 of record DATMPD010000001.1, on the reverse strand, counting down.
ACAGCAGTATCCTCCTCAGGAGACCGCTCCGCCTCCGCCCGATCAGGACCAGGCCTACCAGGACGCGCAGACCGCCGAGCAGCTCGACCAGGAAGGCGAAACCCCGCCGGTCGAATACGCCGACCAGCCCCCACCACCCCTGCCCGTCTATGAGCAGCCTGAAGCCCCCGCGCCCAACTACATCTGGACCCCCGGCTACTGGTACTGGGGACCCGCCGGCTACTACTGGATCCCCGGCGCCTGGTGCGCTCCGCCCTACTACGGCGCCCTCTGGACCCCTGGCTACTGGGGCTGGTATCACAGTCGCTGGGGCTTCCACCGCGGATTCTGGGGCCCGCACATCGGCTTCTACGGCGGCATTAACTACGGCTTTGGTTACACCGGCGTCGGCTACTACGGCGGTTACTGGCGCGGCAACAACTTCTACTACAACCGCGCCGTCAACCGAGTCAACGTCAACATCACCAACGTCTACAACCGCACCGTCATCGTCAACAACAACACCCGCATAGCCTACAACGGAGGCAGAGGCGGCATCGCTGACCGACCGCGGCCAGCTGAGATCGAAGCCATGCGCGGTCCAAGAATCCCGCCCATGTCGACCCAGATCCAGCATCAGCGCGAAGCCGCCCAGAACCGAGAGCAGTTCTACAACGTAAACAGAGGCCGCCCAGCCATGGTCGCAGCCCCCCGTCCCATCGCCGCGCAACCAGGCTTCACACGCCCCAACCCCGGAAACCGCCCCGGCCAACCCGAGATCCGTCCAGGACAACCCGAGACCCGCCCCGGCCAGTCAGGATTTCGCCCGGGCGAACCAAACAACCAGCCTCAGATACAGCCCGTCCGTCCCGGCCAACCGGAAGTAAGACCGGGTCAACCCGAAGTTCGGCCCGGCCAACCCCAGGTCAGACCTGGCGAGCCCCAAATCAGACCCGTTCAACCGGACAACCGGCCCGGCCCGGGCGAGCCACAAGCGCGACCCGTGCATCCCGATAACCGGCCCGCCCCACCGCAGGCTCGTCCCGTTCAACCGCAACAGCCTGAGACACGCCCCGTCCAGCCCCAGCAACCTCGGCCAGTCCAACCGCAGCCCAGGCCGGAGCAGCCGCAGTTCCGCCCCGAGCAGCCGCAGAACCGTCCGGTTCAACCCCAGCCTCAACCCCAATACCGGCCCGCCCCGCAGCCAATGCCCCAACCCCGTCCGCAGCCGATGGAGCGGCCAGCTCCTCAGCCCCAGTACCGTCCCCAACCCGAGTCGCGGCCAGCTCCACAGCCACAACCAAGACCTGCTCCACAGCCACAGTCGAGACCTGCTCCCCAACAGCAATCGAGATCCGCTCCCGAAGGAAGACCTCAACAGCACGAGAACGGCCGTCCGCAGCATTAGGCGTCTTCTGCAATGATCCACTCACCAGCACGCAAAAAGACCCGCCTCGTGCGGGTCTCTTTGCATGCTCAACTCGCCGAAGTCCGCTCACTCCATCGAAGAAACGCTCTCCTCCAACCATGTATGACCGCAATGGTCGCACCGCCACTGATTCACAGGATCGACCGACTCCAACAGCGTCTCCGCTCCACCGCACGCAGGACACGTCGGTAAATCGAACCCCGCATATGCCTGTTCCGCCACTGCCTCAAGCTCCTCCGCCGAAGGCCGGGACAAAATAACAGCCGCCCGTTCCGCATCCTTCGCAGTCACCACAAGCCGAGGCCCAGGTCTATCAGGCCTTGCGCCTCCAGAAACTACAATTGCTCGGATGCCCTCTACCGTGAGCGCATAGTAAGCCGCCGTTACGGTACGCTCGTCCTTAAAATCAAAGATGCACTCAGTTGGCGCCGACTCCGCGTAAGCCCGCATATCTGCCAGTTCATCCTCACTCAGCACCCGAGCCTCAACCGGCTCTCTCGCAGGCGCGATCTTCAACCCGCGCCGCGTCAGCTCGCCCTTCAAAGCCTCCTGCGCCATCTCTGTCAGGTCGGCCATCCCATGCCCCAACTCGACCAACTCGTCGTCCCCGTAGCTGCCGTAGAGCGTCACCAACTCCTGGTACTGCCCCGCATCGCCAATCATCGCTCTCCCCCGACCAACAGTCAGACTACTTCTCTATCGTCGTCTCCGCTTTATCCAGCTTCTTCGAAACCTGCGCCGGCGTCGGCAGCTGCGACAAGTCCCAGCCCCCGCCCAGCGCCTCGATCAACGTCACCGAATTGGTCATCTCCAGCACATGCAGGCTGGCCAGCGTCTCCTGATTACTCAGCAGCGTCGTCTGCAACGTCACCACATTCAGATAGGGGTCGACCCCGGTCTCATACCGCGCAATCTCCAGCTTCAAAGCCTCCTGAGACGACGTCACTGCCTGTTGTTGTTTCAGAATCTGCTGCGACAGCAAGCGCACCGCGGCCAGCGAATCCTCAACCTGCTGAAACGCCGTCAGCACCGTCTGCCGGTAGGTTGCCACGTCAGCGTTATAGGTTGTGATGAACTGATTCACCGTCGCGCGGCGCAGCCCGCCATCATAAATCGTCTCGCTCATCGACGGCCCAACCGACCAGAACTTGCTCGCAAGGTTGAAAAAGTGGCTGAAGTTCGAGCTCTCGTAGCCATAACTTGCGCTGATATTCAGCGACGGATAGTAGGCCGCGTACGCTATGCCGATCTGCGCATTCGCTGCCGCCATCCTTCGCTCCGCGGCTGCGACATCCGGTCGCCGCTCCAGCAGACCCGACGGCATGCCCAACGGAATCGCCGGCGCGTTCGTCAGCAGAGGCTTCACCGGAATCGAAAACTGCGATGGGTTCGCTCCCACCAGCACTGCAATCGCATGTTCGAACTGCGCCCGCGCCACGCCAAGATTAATGGCCTGAGATTGCACAGTCTGTAATGTGCTCTCGGCCTCCACTACCGAGAGCCGGTCACCAATGCCCGTTTCGTACTGCGCGCGTGTCAGCTCCAGCGCCTTCTTGTCCGCCTCTACTGTCTCGTTCAGCAACTGCTGCAGCGCATCCTGCCCGCGAATCTCAAAGAAAAAAGCCGCCAGGCTGGCCTGTTCCGTCAGCTTCTCATTCTCAAGGTCAGCCTCGCTCAACTGCGCGTTGAACTGCTGCTCATGAATGGTATTGCGCACCTTGCCCCACAGATCGGGCGCCCACGACACGTCAAACGGCAGCGATCCGATCGAGCTCACCTTGCCAGTATTGGCATTAGACGAGTTCGTCAGGTTGGACGACGTTTGCGACGCCTGGTACGACAGAGTCGTCCCCACCGTAGGAAGAAGCTGCGAGTGGGCCTCCGCAATCAGAGTCCGCGCCGTCATGAAGTTCTCAAAGAACTGCCTGATGTTCTGGTTATCGATATTCAACTTATCTTCCAGCGCATTCAGCTCCGGATCGTTGTAAATCTCCCACCACTTGCCATGCAGCATCGCGTCCTGTGGCTGTGCCACCTTCCAGCCGTCCGTCTCCTGAAACTGCGTCGGCGATTCCTTGTACGCGGTTGGCGGAGCCGTAGCAGAAGCCGACGGCGCCGGCGGATGATACTTCGGCCCCACCATGCATCCCGTCAGCAGAAGCATCGTCGTCGCGGGCCATACAACAGATCTGAGTCGAAGGTCATTCATAGTTTTGGACGTGGTTTTTGACATGGCAATTTACTCCGCACCAGCGGCAGCTGTGCCATCCGCAGGATTAAACGTATCGCGCTCTTTCCCCATGACCCGCAGCCGCAGACGGTCCAGCGCAAGATAAACAACGGGGGTGGTATAGAGAGTCAGCATCTGACTCACGATCAGGCCGCCCACAATCGTGATGCCCAGCGGCCGTCGCAACTCCGCTCCCGTGCCGCTCCCAAACGCCAGCGGCAAAGCGCCAAACAGCGCCGCCATCGTCGTCATCAGGATCGGGCGGAAACGAAGCATGCACGCCTGGAAGATCGC